>JAKFYL010000160.1 GCA_021730845.1 Planctomycetota bacterium
AGGCAATACCATTTGGATCGCATCGGGCGCGCGTTCGACCAAGAAGCGCGTGGCGAGCGCCAAGCACGGCGCCGTATTGCGGCCGCTGGGTTCGGCCAGCACCTGATCCTTTGGCACCTGGGGCAGGAGTTTGCGCACGCGTTCGGCCTGGGCCTTGGTCGTGACGACCAGGATGCGCGCGGGATCCACCAAGCCCTCTAGACGCGCGACGGTTTCCTCGAGCAACGGTTGCTCGGAGCCGATGGCCAAGAACTGCTTGGGCAAGTCGCTGCGGCTTGCGGGCCAAAAACGCGTACCGGATCCGCCGGCCAGAATGACCGCATACAGGGGGGAGGGCATATTCGCCCAACTCTAGCGCAAAGTGCGCGCCTGTGCTCCCTAGAAGCGCAGGGGCAGTGGGTCGAGCGCCGGCAGCGGAATGGCGCGTGTCTTCGCGCGTCCGCGCTGGATGAAGGAGAGCATGCCCTTGAGCACCACCTGCGGGCGCGCCATGTCGCCCCGGATGGAAACCGAGAGCAGTCCGCGCTGAATCCAATACACCATGCGCGTGAGCGGTCCCAGTCGATCCACCAAGCTGTAGCGCACCTCGAAATCGTGGGCCAAGCGGCCGTCGAAATCCATCGACCCCGATCCCTTGAGCACGATCAGCGGGCTGTAGATGTCCAGTTCGGGCATGCGAATTTCGCCGTTGCGCACGACGAAGCGCGTGCGGATGCGTTCGAACACCGCGCTCTCGTCGAAACCGAACTGCGCGAACAAATCGCGCACGACGGGGATCGACCAGAGAATCGAATTCTGCAAGTCCAGGCGGCCCTCGCCGTGGATGCGCGTGACCTGCCGTAGGTCGCCGGACAAACGCAATTCGCCCCACAATTCACCCGAACTGGCGAATTCGGATTCGAACAGGCCGCGCAGCAAACCGGCCACGTCCGCGCGCACCAGCGACAACCCGAGCTCGAAGGGGAACGGCTCCACCAAGTCGACCGCGAAGGCCGGGCCGCCGAAATCCGATTCGCCGCCCGAGCTTTGGCGTTGCCGCAACCGACCGCGCTCACAGCGCACGTCCAGGTCGATCAACGACAATCGTGGTTCCACGTAGGTCAATTGCAGGCGCCCATCCGTAAGCGTGCGGCCGCCCAAGCTGCCTTCGAGTTCCGACAACTCGGCCCAGGCGCGCACGTGATTGCCCTCGAACACCAGTTCCTTCAAGTCGACCAGTGTCGAGTCGGCGTGCAGCGGAAGGCCCAGCGAAATGCGCGTTTGCCGTGCCTGGATGTCCCCTGTGAAGCTCGTGCGCAGTCCGCCCAAGGAACTGGGCTCCAAGGCCAAGTGCCCGCGACGGATGTCGAGCGACCCGCGCAAACCCAGTCGACCGGTCAAGGCCTCGATGGTCTTCTCGTCCAGGAAGTAGCTCAAGTGCTCGGGATCCAACGGAAACGCCGAGGCTTGCACGTCTGTTTCCAGGCGCAAACCGCCACCGTCGCTGGCTAGGCGTGCATCGCGCAGCGAGAGCGGCACGTCGCCCAATGTCGCGCGCACATCCGCGCCTTCCAACACGCCACCGGCCTGGATCAAGATGCCGCGCATCTCGTTGAGTGGGAAACCTGCGCGCCCAGCCATGGCTGTGCCTGCATCGAAGTCGTTGCGGCGCAAGAAGACGCGGTACACGCTCTCCCCAAGCCCCTGTTCCGGCAAGGAGATGGTCCCACCGAAATCCACGCGGCCCTTGACCTTCAAGGCCGACAGATCGAGGCCTCGAAATCCGGTTCCACCCTCGGCCATGGAGGCGCGCAAGGCGGCCACCAAGTTGGGATTGGAAACGTCGATGCCGGCACCGGACAGCCGCAAGTGGGATGCGCCTTGGGCTGGAAACTCCGCAGTCAGGGCTACCGTGGTTGCGCCCTGGCTCCAGTCGCCGATCAACGGACTGATGCGTGTGGCGATTCCCGACTCCGTTTGTTGCGCGTCTCGATGCAGGATCGCGCGTCCGCGCACTGCCTTGGACTCGACCGGGAAGGCCAAGGGCGACAAGCGCACCTCGCGCGGAGCGATTTCCAAACGCGCCAAAGTGCGCTGCGGTGAGCCGTCCTGGACCATGTCCATGGTCAAGTCGACCTTGCCGTTGGCTCCAAACAGATCCAGCGCCCGTGCGACCGGCGGGAAGATCTTGCCCGCCACGTCGCGGTCACTGCCTCGCAGGGACAGATTCTGCAGTTCGAGGTTCACGACTTGCAGGTTGTCGAAGGCGGCGTTCGGCGTTGCGCCCGGTCGTTTCGGTCCGCCTTGGATGCGCCCGCGCAGCACGGACTTCTCGCTGGTCGAAGTGCGCCCTCGGATGGCGAACGTCACTCCCGCTGCGCCTTGTGGATCGAGGTTCACGATCACTTGTCCGGCCTGGTTGGACCACTCCAGTGGGAACTGGCTCCAGGATCCGGCCAAACCTCGAAGCGTGGCTTGGATGCGGCCGCTCACGCTGGTTTGGTTGGGCTGACCGACCAAGCGCGCGCTCACGTCGACCTCTCCGGCGCCCGTGGTGACCTGCGGCGCAGTGTCTTGCATGCCGGGTAGGCGCGCCAGCGCCTCCAGGAAGGCGCGGTCGGTCGCGATGCGAGAACCGGTGAGTTCCAAGTCCACAGCGCCTTGGCCCCCCGCCTGGCGCGGGGGCAGTACCACACCTTGGCAACGGGCTTTGCCGTCGCGCCCGACGATGCCCTGCAAGTCCTGTAGCGCAAGCGTCAGCGGCTGAGCTTGGGTGGGATCGTGCAAGATCAACACGGTTCCGCGCGCGCCCTCGACGGGCAAGGGGAAACCGCCCTCGCTCTTGCCTTGCGGGCCAACCCAGCCGTGGTAGGTCATGCCCGCGCGGCCATCCATGGTTACGGAGAGCAGCGCGTCGACCCCGTCCAGAGGCTGGCCGAGCGAAGGGCCCTGGATGTGCGCCGAAAAAATCGCTGCACCGCGCGGTTCCAATGCATCCCAGGTGGGTGTCAACTCGCGCTCCAGTCCTAGCGCCCGAATCAGGTCTCGATCCAGGGTCAGCTCGGGGCAGGCGACACGCGCGGTCCACGCACGACGACCCGCATTCTTCCAGTGGTGTTCGACCTCTCCCACCCACGGGCTCTTGCGCCAAAGGCCGCGCACGCTGGCGCGCGCTTCCCAGTCGGTGGTCTGCCGCGCGAGCTCCCAGTTGGGCGCGCGGAAACCAAATACTCCTTCGGCGGTGCCCGCAGTGAATGGCGTTGGCTGTCGGTCTGCGGGCGAGCCTTGGCGTTCCGGCGCTGGCGGCAGCAAACTCACCGAGCCGAGTTTGAACTGAGCTTGGCAGTCGAGCGCGCCGCTAGGTGCTTGATCCACTCGCGCGTCGAGACTCAACCATCCGCGCGGCTGGAGCCGTGCCATGCGCATCAGCCACGGGTGCAGTTCGTAATCGGCCGAAGGGCTCAAGTCGAAGCCCAGCTGCGTGCAGCGCAACTGGAGCGCCATCGATCCATCGTCGCGCAGCTTGCCCTCCATATGGATTCCTGCGCTGCCTTCGCTCGTGCGACCGGTGCGCGGCGCAAGCCAGCCACGCCATGCGAACGGTTCTCCTGGGGTGTTCTCGAGCACCACTTCGAGCAATGCCACGGCCTGGCCTTGGGCCATGATTTCCAGGTCTCGCAGCGCGACCGTGCGCGGTCCTGCGGAAGGTGCAGCGCTCGCGGGCTTCTTCCCCAGACGCAAGCACTGGTCCAGGTCCAAAGCACCGCCCCGGAATTCGATCTGCTCCGGGGCGATGCGCATGGACGAGTAGTCCTCGAGTCCCACGAAGCCCGACCGAAAGTTGCCCAGTTGGCCGTTCTCTCCCAACGAGATGCCTTCCAAATGCAACGTACCGGCCCACCAATTCATGCGCAATCCGCGGATGCTCACGGGCGCGCCGAGAGCCGCGCTCATTTCGCGCTCGACGATTCCGCGCACGGCCCCGGAGTTCAATGCGATGGCGGCCGCCGCAAACATCAAGATCACTGCCAGCGACAGGATCAGGACGAAGATCCGCAGGATGTGGAACAGGCGTTTCATGGAACCAAGTGCAAAGCGGCGCGGGCCTTATCGGCCACCAAGGCCCTTAGTTTGCAATGGCTCCAGTGTCCAGACTCCAAGGTCTGGGCCAAGCGCAGGGTTGCGCGCTTTCCAGCGGTCCGCACCGCCGTGACCAAGCTCACGCGCGGCCGCGCCTGGGCCAGGCAACGGCGGGGCGCGCCAGCGTAGGCGAGCCGCGGGCGGACGCGCTTGCCGGGGCGCTGGAGTCGGGCCCCCCCTCCGGCCGGGCCGCCGCGGGCTTGCGGGAGGGAAACAGCACGGTTTCTCCGCCGGTGTAGATGCGCTCCACGCGCTTGCCGACCGCGCAGGTGATCTCGTAGGGAATCGTCCCTGCCTCCGTCGCCAGGTCCAAGGCTCGGATGCGCTGTCCACCTTGCTCGCCGATCAGGGTGACCCGATCGCCTACTTGGACTCCTGGAATCACGCCCACGTCGATGGTCATGTAGTCCATCGAAACCAGACCCACCACTGGAGCTCGCTGGCCGCGCACGAGCACCTCGCCTCGGTTGGACAGGCGCCAAGACACGCCATCGTTGTAGCCCAGAGCCAGGATCGCGATTCGCGTGCCGGTCTTGGCCTTCCAAGTGGATCCGTAGCCGACTCCTGCGCCCGCGGCGACGTCTTTGAGGAACACCACTTGCGTATGCAGCGAGAGCACCGGCTTGAGCTGGCCTTGGCCCGCCAATTCCTCCGGCAGCACGCCGTAGGCGCTGATGCCCGGTCGCACCATGTCGTAGCGCTCGCCCAGGCCCGTGAAAATCCCGGCCGAATTGCAGGCGTGCAGGCAGCCGTCGTAGAGTCCCTGTTCCCGGGCGCTGGCCACGACTGCATCGAATTCGCGCAGTTGCTCGTGGGTGGCCTCGTCCAGCGTTCCGCGCGGTGAGGCCAAGTGGGTCATGATGCCGGTCAGGCGCAAGTGCGAGGAACCCTTGATCTTGCGCAGCAAGTCCAAAGCGCGCGAGGGCAACACACCCAAGCGACCCATGCCCGTGTCGATCTTGAGGTGCACGAAAGCGTGCGTGCGCATGCGGCGCGCGCTGTCTTGAAGCATTTGGCAGCGGTCCAGCGAGTGGATCGCTACGTGGACTTCGTTGCGCAGTGCTTCGCCCGCTTCTTCATCGACGATCGTTCCCAGCACCAAGATCGGCGCGCGAATGCCAGCCCGGCGAAGCTCCAAGGCTTCCGCGGAAGTTCCCACGCCGAGGGCCGCAATGCCCGAGCGCAGCGCATGGTGCGCGACCGCTACGGCTCCATGCCCGTAGGCGTCGGCTTTGACGACCAACATGACAGCCGTGTCCGCTGCGACGCGACGCCGAATTTGTCCCAGGTTGTGTCCCAGTGCGTCGAGGTCGATTTCTGCCCAAGCTCTGCTCATCGCGGGTCACGCACGTGGCGTGGCCCGAGACTAGCCTTCTGCATGGGGCATTCAATTGGCAAGCAAACGCGGCTGCGGCTTTCCGAATTCGCGCAGGTAGAGCGGTTCGATTCCGCCTGCATCGTCGCCGCCATCCAGGTCGCATGCCAAGCGCTGCGCAGCTAACCGGCCGAGACCGGCGGCGCTGGGCACTGGATCCAAGCGTTCCGGGGCCGCGGCGTCCCAAAGGCCCAGGGCTTGGGCCGTAGCCCGGTCGCATTCCAAGCGCTCCTCGCCGGCGCGACCCCGCTCAACCGCCAGGGCGAGCTGACTCAGTCCGAGGACTTGCGGCGGCTGCAAAACGCGCACCCCGTCCGCCATGCGCTCGTAGCTCGCGGCATAGAACTCACCGGCCCGTGCGTCGATGGCAACTAGGCCCCGCTCGCCGGCTCGCCATAGGTCAAAGGCCAAGACCTCCAAGGAGGGAAGCCCGAGCAGGCGCGCGCCCAACGCGCTAGCCAAGGCGCGCGCGGCGCACACTCCAACCCGCAGGCCCGTATAGCTCCCAGGCCCAAGCCCCACGGCTATGGCCGCGACTTGGGAGGGTGCCAGCCCCGCGCGCTGCACCAGGGCAGCGACCGCCGGCAAGAGATCGCGCGCGTGGGCCGAATCGGCGGAGAGTTCCAGCTGCACAGGTTCGGCGCCTGCGCTCGCCATCAATGCCGCGGAGCCGCGCCGTGTAGACGTTTCCAGGGCTAGCAAGGGAAAGATCGCCCCCGGCCCCACGGGCGCGCCGCTCATCGAACGCCGATTTCTCGATCGATCAGCGTGGCAAGCTCCTGGGCGTGGGCGCGGATGCGCTCGCCGTCGGGGCCCTCGATCATGACCCGCGCCAGCGGCTCGGTGCCGGAATAGCGCAGCAGCACGCGTCCATCGACGCCCAGTTCATTCTCGATGCGCTCCACGGCCAGAGCCACCTTGGGGAGTTGAGACATGTGCGGTTTGGTGGCCACGGGCACGTTGCGCAACACCTGCGGAAAGGCCTGGAAGCAAGCCGCCAAAGCGGAGAGGGGCGCTTGGGTTTGGCGCAGGATGCGCAACACTCGCAGGGCCGTGTAGATGCCGTCGCCGATGTACCCGTGGTCCGAACCGTACACGATGTGACCGGATTGCTCGCCGCCCAGGGACAATTTCTCGCGGCGCAAGGCATCGACCACGTTGCGGTCGCCGACATCGACGGTGATCACCGTGCAGCCGACTTCGCGCAAAGCCCGGTGCAAGCCCTTGTTCGACATGACCGTGGCCACCAGGCGCGGGTCTTTCCACTCGCCGCGCTGCATGGCATGGCGACCGCAGAGCGCCAAGATGGGGTCGCCGTTCACCACTTGCCCGTGTTCATCGACCAGGATGCAGCGGTCGCCGTCCCCGTCCAAGGCCACGCCCAGGGCGGCCGATCGGCTCAGCACTTCGCCTTGCAGGGACGCGGGCGCCGTCGAGCCACAATCGCGATTGATGTTTTCGCCATCGGGTTCGGCGTGAATGGCGGTGACCTGCGCTCCCAGGCGCCCGAGCACCCTCGGGAACACCCGGCTAGCGCCTCCGTTGGCGCAATCGACCACGATGCGCATGCCGTGCAGGTCCAGGCCTTTGCCGGCGGACTCGACCAGCCCGGACAGGTAGTCGAGTTCCAGCTCCAGATTCGGGACCAAATGCGGCCACTCTTGCGCCACTTCGCCGCTGCGTTGCAGCGGGCTATGCCTGTGGGCCGCCAATTCGCGTTCAATCGCTTCTTCCTGGTCCGCGGTCAGCTTGCCGCCGGCCGCTTGGAACAGCTTGATGCCATTGTCCTCGGCCGGATTGTGCGAGGCACTGATCATGCCCGAAATCTCGAAGCCGCCTTGCATGGCCAGCCACGCCAAGCCGGGAGTGGAAATCAGCCCCGCCGACACGATCTCCAAGCCGCCAAGTTCCAGGCCGCGCGCCAGTGCAGCTTCGATGGCCGGACCGGAGCGCCGGCCGTCGTGGCCCAGCAGCGCGCGACGCTTCGTCCGCTTGCCTGCCCGCGCGGGCGCAAGGATCGAGCCGGCGACTCGCCCGATGACCTCCACTGCCGGAAGCGCCAGCCAGCCCTCACCGGCTCGCCCGCGCACCCCGTCCGTTCCAAAAATTTGCCCCATCCCCTGTTTGCTTACCGTAATTAGTCGCAGTCAGAATGGGGTCGGACGAGCAGTTCGGCAAGTCCCATTCCTCCACGAGGACTTCGGATCCACGGGAACCAGGTCGGCGCATCGCCCGGCACAGCCTTCAAGCCGCGCCCCGAGGTGATCGCCTAGAAAACGATTCCACTCCTTCCGTATGGTCAAGGAACGGCGCTAGTCACGTGGACACTGGCGCGCCGTGTCCGCCCAGCGGGGATGCATCCTGGGCGCCGATCGACCAGGCGACCTGCGCGGCCGCGAGCATGGGTTCCACGTCGTGCACTCGCAGCAGGGAGGCTCCGCCGCGCACGCAGGCCGCCACGGCGGCAGCGGTGCCGCCCAGGCGCCCAGGCAAGGCTTCTTGGGGCCCCGCGTGTTCGCGCGCGATCGCCGCCAGAAACGATTTGCGCGAAGGCCCCACCAGCAACTCGCAGCCCAGGGAACGCAGCCAGGACAAGTCTCTGATCAAGCACAGGTTGTGTTCGAGCGACTTTCCAAAGCCGATTCCCGGATCGAGCCAAATGCACCGCGGGTCGATGCCGCACTCCAGCGCCCGCGCCAAGCGTGCGCGCAAGAAGGCCGCGACTTCTCCAGTCACGTCCCGGTAGGTCGGGTGGTCTTGCATGTCTTGCGGCGTACCCTGCATGTGCATCAACACCAGACTTGCGCCGCGTTCGGCGACCAAAGGCAGCATGGTCGCATCCGACAGGCCCGCGCTGATGTCGTTGACGATTTTGGCGCCGGCGTCGAGTGCCGCCCGTGCTACGGCGGCTTTCGTGGTGTCGATCGAAATCGGAACCCGCGCCGTGCGCGCGAGCTCGCTGATCACGGGCAGGACCCGCTGCAATTCTTCGCTGGTCGAAACTGCGCGCGCTTTGGGGCGCGTCGATTCCCCGCCCACGTCCAGGATCGCTGCTCCTTGTTCTTGCAGCATGAGTCCGTGCTCGACTGCGGCGCGCGGATCGAGGTAGCGACCACCGTCGGAAAAGCTGTCCGGGGTCACGTTGACGATGCCCATCATGCGCGGGCGCGGCGGCCGTGCCTGCACGATGCGTTGCACTTGATGCAGCAGCGCGAGATCGGGTGCACGGGCGGCGGCCGCTGCGAATTCGCTGGCGCTGCAGATCAAGCGCCCTTGGCGCCAGTCCGTGCCGCGTGCCGGCGCCATGCGCGCACATTCCTCGCGAGCGCCGGGTTCCAGTTGCGCTGCGTCGAAGCGCAGTTCGAACACTCGCTCGCCGCCCGGCTGCGCCGCGCCTACATCCCTTGCCAGCGGCTGCAGCCGCAGGGCGCGCGGGGAAACGGTGCACAGCTCCCTGGATTGGCCGCATTCCATCGCTTGGCCGCGCTACAAAGGCGCGGATGGCTCCGCCGTGGGGCCTTTAGGCGGGGGAAAGACCTGCTTCCCCCGAGACGTCGTTGGCGCGCTTGCCCAGCTCGGTGGGCGGCTTGGGCGGTAATACCGCGCGCTTGGACTCGCTCAGATGCTCCGCTTCCGGAGTGCGCGTAGCGCTCAAGTCTTCGACGGTGGCGCCACCTTGGATGCGCACCAACTCATCCGAACCCAGGGTTTCGTAGGCCAACAAAGCCTCTGCCAGTCGCAAGACCCAGCTGCGCTGCTCCCGTACGATCGACTCCGCGCGCCGGTACGCGGCGGTCAGCAGCGAGCGCACTTCCTCGTCGATCTCCCGAGCCGTCTGCTCGGAGTGCGAACGTCCGCGCGTCAATTCCGTGCCCAAGAAGTCGGAGCCTTCGCGCTCGGCGTAGTGAATGGGACCGATCTTGTCGCTCATGCCAAGCTCGCTCACCATGGCGCGCGCCAGTTCCGTGGCCCTGCGTATGTCGTCGGCCGCTCCCGCGGAAATGTCGCCGCAGTGCTCGGCCTCGGCCACGCGACCGCCGAACAGGAGCGCCAATTGGCCTTCCATGCGGCGTTTTTGCATGTGGTAGCTCTCCTTGTCGGGCAGCACCATGGTGGCGCCCAGCGCACGCCCGCGCGGCACGATCGTGACCTTGTGCGGTCGATCCACCTCGGGGATCGAAAGCGCCACGACGGCGTGGCCGGCCTCGTGGTAGGCGGTGATGCGCTTGTCCTCCAGCTCCAGCTTGCGCGAGCGCTTCTGGCGTCCGTAGCGCACCTTGTCGCGCGATTCCTCCATGTCGTCCATGGAGATGGATTCGTGCTTGGCCAGCGTGGCGCGGATGGCGGCTTCGTTGATGATCGCGGCCAGATCGGCGCCCGAGTAGCCCGGCGTGGAACGCGCCAAGACGCGCACGTTGACGTCGCTGCTGGCTTTCACCTTCTTCAGGTGCACGCGCAAGATCTCCTCGCGGCCTTCGATATCCGGCAGGTCGATGACGATCTCACGGTCGAAGCGACCGGGGCGCAGCAGCGCCGGATCGAGCACGTCGGGCCGGTTCGTGGCGGCAATCACGATGATGCCTTCGTCGGTGGCGAAGCCGTCCATTTCGACCAGGATCGCGTTCAACGTTTGTTCGCGTTCGTCGTGGCCGCCGCCCATGCCCGACCCGCGGCGGCGTCCGACGGCGTCGATCTCGTCCAGGAAGATGATGCACGGGCTGCTTTCGCGCGCCTGCTTGAACAAGTCCCGCACGCGGCTGGCGCCGACACCCACGAACATCTCCACGAAATCCGAACCGGAAATCGAGAAGAAGGGCACGTTGGCTTCGCCGGCAATGGCCTTGGCCAGCAGCGTCTTGCCGCAGCCGGGAGGGCCGACCAGCAACACCCCGCGCGGAATGCGACCGCCGATGCGCGTGAAGCGGCCCGGGTTCTTGAGGAACTCGACCACTTCGCGCACTTCGTCCTTGGCTTCGGTGGCACCGGCCACGTCGTCGAAGGTCACATTGGTACGGTTTTCCTTGGTGTACAACTGGGCCCGCGAACGGCCGAAGTTCATCACGCCGCCGGCGCCCGATTGGCCGCGCAACTGGCGGATGACGATCGTGAAAATCACGAAGGCCAGAATCCAGGGGCCCCACAGGAAAAGCACGTTGCCCAGGAAGTTGTTGGTCTCCTTGGCGATCGTTCCTCCGCCATCGGAGAGGTCGTAGTTGCGCGCTTCGAAGACCGCGCCCGCAGCCTGCAATTCCGAGATCAGGCCGCCCGCGTCACCCGTGTGCCGCACGCTGAGGTTGAGCGTGCCGGCGATCTCGGGCAGTGGAAACGGAGCATCACCGCCTGCTCCCGCGCCTGGCTTGTCCCCTTGGGCCGCCTTGCGGTTCCAGGCGCTCTGGGACTGTGCATACACCTGAACTTGCACGATTTCCTCGACGCGCACTTCCGGGGGCGCGGGAGCCACTTGGGGCTGGTCCTCACCGGGTTTGCCCGTCGGCGGAATGGGCAGGATGGTGCGATAGCCTTTGAGGGCGCGCACGTTGAGCGGTTTGTACCAGCCCTCGGCCATGGCCGTGCGCAGCGCGTCCGGCTTGACGGGCTTGTATTCGGGAATCGCCTTGAGCTCGCGATAGCGCTCGATCTGGTCCGTGAGGCCGGGCAGATTGACGGTGAAGCGCATGGGCTTGCCGTCGCTCTCGCGGGCGTACACGCCCTCGATGCGCGAGTTGCCGACGACTTCCTGCTTCTGGACGCGCCCCTGGTAGAGCAGCCACTCGAAGTTGTCTTGGGTCAGCGTGCGCGCGCCCTGCCACGGCTCCTCGCCGACGACGTACAGGGTGCCGACCAAAATGGTCAAGAACAGCAAGAACACTCCCATGGAGCGGTTCTTGCCTTTCTTGTCTTTCGAGGAGGGATTCTGCCCGTCTGCCATGCGAGGTGTATCGTCTATCGCGCCAGGCCCCTCAAGCGCGTCCTCACCCTCCTCGCGGGGCGAAGGAAGGAGGTGCGAGCCGGCCCAAGGGGCCAGGCGCGTATCCTAGTCCAGGCGCGCCGTTAGATCTCGCCCAGAACTGGAACTGGTCCGATATTTCGGTTCTCGTCGCTGCCTTGGGGCCCCCGGGCGGGGAAGGGAGCGCGCCTGGATTTTGGGTTTCCGTGCGCGCGCCGCGTGCGAGCCTACTGCTCGTCCGGCTGCTCGGAAGGTGGTGCGCTCGCCATGGAAAAGGCCTCGAGCACGATCCGGTCGCCCAGACTGCGCAGCACGCGCTCGCGTGCGGCGGCCTCGCCGTTCGTCTCCGCAATTCGATAGCCCATCTCTTGGCTCATGTTTCTGCGCCAGAGGATTTCGCCGGGAACAGGCAGGGCTCCAAAGCCAACTCCGCGGGATCCGGGGTCGGCGCTCCGGGATTGTGGCTCCTGTGCCGTGGTGCCCGCCTCGAGGTCGGGCTTGGCTTCCGAATCGAGGAGCGCTTGGGCTTGGGGCGTCCGGCGGCGCCACAAGCGAGCCTCGACCACGACGCGCACGCCGGTTTCCAGCTGCTTGTTATCGGGACTGCGAATGCCGCCGCGCTTGGAATAGTCGAGCAACCGGCCATCCAGGACCAAGTCCGCGACTTCCGGCGAAACCAGCGGTGCGTCCACCAGGCGTTGCACACTGTCGCTGACCCAACGGTGCAGCTCCAATTCCAAGTCGCGCCTTTGCGTGTCGTTCCAAAAGACGCGCACGCCGACGGTCTCGACACCGGCGGGCACTTCGAAGCCAGTGTTGTAGCCGCAGCCGCCAAGGAACAAGACCAGGTTCGCCAAGCCCAGCGCGCCCCAGCGCGCGGCGCGACTCATGGAGCGGCCCCCGCGAGGACCGGGGCGGCATCCGGCGCCAGGCCCGCGAGCAGTTTTTCGCAGCGCAACACGGCCTTGCGGTCGTCCAGTTCCTTGGCCTGCGCTAGGGCCCGTTCCGCGTGCAGACGCGCCCCCACGGGTTTGCGAATGCGCCGGTAGTAGCGCGCGGCCATCTCGTCCGAAAGCAGCAGGCGCAGCTTGGCATCGGCCAAATCCGCGCGCACGGCGTTTTCCCATTCGTGTCCGGGATGGCGTTCCAGCCAGAACTTCAGCTCGGTCTGTGCTTGCAAGATCTCGGCGCGGTCGAACTCAGGGCTTTCGATTTTTTGCAGGCGCACGCGCGGGATACGCGCCTCGGCCTGTGCCTTGAGCGAGCTGCCCCGCTGCCACTTGATCAGCTCCGACCAGCGTTGGATGGCCAGATCCCATTCGCCTTGGTCCTCGTAGATCTGCGCCAGCTTGGCAAAGGCCTCGTCGCAGCGCGGCTCGGTAGGGTAGGTGACCACCAGGTATTCCAGCGCGGCCATGCCGTCGTCGCGCGTGCGGAACAGGCCCAGGAAAGACCACGTGTCGCTGGCCATGTTCAAGCCTGCTTGCACGAGAGCCGCTCCCGCCGCGCGACTCTCGTGGTGCAGCGGATACTTGGTCTCGGTTTTCTTGATCGTGGTCCAGGCTTTGTAATTCTTGTCGCGCTTCAGGTAGATCTCGGCCGCGCGCACGCCGGCGGTCGCCGCCACGGGCGCGGGCAGCCCCAAGTCGAGCATGCGCACCAGTTCCTTGGGGTTGCCTTCCGTGGCGCCGGAGAGCTGTTCGATGCGCTCCTTGGCGACCAGTTCCAGTTCGCGGTCCAAATCGACGCGCACACTGCTGGGTATCGCACGCGCCTTGAGCGCCTTGGCCAAGCGATCGAGCGCTTTCTCATAGCGACCGGCCTCGCGATCCTTGCGCGCGCGTTCGATTTCGGCCGGAACTTCCTTGGCGGTGAGCTTCGGCCCCGAGATGGGCGCGTTGATCGAGGCGCAAGCGCTGACCAGCGCGAGCAACGCGACCAGCAACCAGATCCCGCCGCGGTGCCAGCCCCATCGCCGTACGTCGACACGCCGTGTCCCTGTATCCATCGCCGCCCATTCTAGGCAGGGGACCGGCCCCACGTCGCGCGTTGGCTCGGCCCGCGAGCAGCCGCGTAGCTCTTGGGCCGCGCTTCCAGGTGTACTTCCAAGTAGCGCGCTGCGAATTGGGACAGATCTTGCAGAAGCAACGCTTCGCCGCCAAGCGCCCCTTCGCCGCCGGTCGTCGGGCCAACAAACGCCGCCAGAGGCGCCTGGCTGCCTCCCTCCAGGAGTGCGGCCGCCCCTTCCAGCAGTCTGCTTGGAAGCGTGCCCACGCGCCGGCCGGCGGCGCGGAATTCGGCCGCGTGCGCGGCGCACAGGCGCCCGCCGGAGGTGGCCGAAAACTCCGCGCGCCCATCGGCGCGCCCCGGCGCGTCCCCGCCACAGGCGGCGCAGCGCACCAGCGCAGGCGCCAGCCCCAAATGCCGCAAGAAGGCCAATTCGAAAGCCACTTGCACGCGCGCCGCGTCCGGCTCGCGCGCGGCGAACTCGTCGAGACTTTGCTCCAAGAGCGCGAACAGCTCGCCGGAAAGCTCCCCCTCGCGCGCGTCCATTCCCGAAAGCTCCAAGGCCAGCAGTGCTCCGCGGTAGCGCGCCAAGTCCGCGGTCACGCCCAATCGACGCGTGAGGATGTGCGCCGTGCGCAGGACGTCGAGCTCGCCCAACCGCCGGCTCGTCCACTCCAATGCGAGCGTGTCGAACAAATCCAGCGCCCAACTGAACGGACCGCGCGGGCGATAGGCGCCCTTGGCCATCAAATGCACGCGCCCGAAATGGGGGGTCAGCACCTGCACGACCAAGGACGATTCCCCGAACGGGAAGCGACGCAAGATCAGGGCTCGATCGGAGTGTACGGGCATGGGCTACGCTCGCCCGCCGGCGAGCAAGCGGTAGCTAGCCTAGCTTGCCACAGCCGTGAACTTGTTTACCCGCACTTTGTGCGTCGGACGCACAAGGTTATCGGGGCGATGAGGGGGGCAACCGCCCGCTGGGCGTCCGGCGCGCGGTCTGATCTGCGACCCGGAAGACCCTTGCACGATCAGCAATAGGCGCAAAGCCGCACGAGTTCGGCCGCAAGGCCGAATCAATGAACGTAGCACTGCCGGACCATGCTATCGGATGCGCCAGCGCGTCAGATCCCCAATTCGTCGCGCGACCCCATCGAGTCCCGGGAAAAGCGTTCCTGCATGCATGTTCATGCGCAGCAGCCGCTGAAGAATGTTGCCCTTCAGCCCCGCTGGCACCTTGAGAAGCAATCGGTCCGCGGTCGGCACTGCCTCAGCAATAAGCGCGCCGTGGTCCTGATCGATTGAATTCGCCAACGTGAACATACTTTGCTGGGCCTGCATTCGTGCGGTTGCAAACCGGGGTGTGGCGTTCACGCCTGACTTTCCACGTTTGGCTTGGACCATGGCTCTTTGCCCCGGGTCCGTCCCGTCGAAGGCCACGCTCGCTCGCACCGCCGTGCCCTGGAGCATGTCGCGCACGAACACGTCGCTGATGCCGTTGAAATCGGAGGGTACGAGATTCGAGGCCGCGCTGCGAAAGGCCACGAAGCGGCCGTTGCCAGATAGCACGGGTCCAAGGCTCCCGGCGTTGGCGGGCGCTCCTTAGCTAGCAACACTGGCGATCGAGGTAGCGCCGGTGGCCGTGTCGCGCACGAAGACGTCGGCCAGGCCGTTGGTGTCGCCCGGTGTCAAGTCAGCGGCCAAACTCGTGAAGGCGATCCAGCGGCCGTCTGCGGCCAGGGCGGCCACGCCGGAATCGGCCCAGCCTTGGATGCCCGTCGATCCGACGCTGACCCGTTCGGTGGATTGGAAGATTGGAGCGAACGCGAACGCAAGCGAAGCGGGGATCAAAGCGCTGGATCGACTATGCATGGCTGCGAGTCCCATGTGTGGCTGCTGTCCGGGCTAGCGAGTGCCGTGTCGGGGCGGCTCCTTGGCGGCGCACTCCTCACGGAACGAACGCGGCTACTCACAGCTAGATTCGTTCCCGCTTGGAAAGCAGCTCGGGCCGGCGAATGGCCCCGCGAGAGGGAAGTAGCGCCAGCCCAAGGGCGAAACCAAGCCCCAAGCCGTTGTGCGGATACGCGCAGCGATCGTGCGCTTGTGCACGAGATCTGAATCGTGCGCGAAGACAGGGATCCGAAGTGGAGGACGGCGCGGTAGGGACGCCGGGTTACCGGCGTCTCTAACGCGGAAACGAATGCATCAGTCTTGGTTGAGCGGAATCGCGATCGCCACTACTTGGTTCGCGGGCGTGAAAGTTCCGCGCAATGTGGCCTTGCCGCTGAACAGGGCGATGCTGTAGAGCTGCGTGTCGGCGCCCACTTTCAGGGTCGCCAACGCGCGCACATCGACGGTCGTTCCGTTCGCGATGCTGCTGTAGATGTCGAATCCAACATCCGCGTCGGTGTCTACCGTGAGCACCCCGGTCGCATTGAGGGTTCCGTTGTTCGGCGGAGCTTGGATGACGACCTGATTGAGCAGGCTGTCGATGTCGTACAGCGTCGTGCCGGTATTCGGGTCCGCGTCGTTGTTCGTGTACGCAGCGCCGGTGACACCCATGGCTCCGCTGGTGTAGATCAGCGGCATGTCGACGGTAGTCGCGCCTGTGGCCACGTTGACGCGCAGGTTCTGACCTGTGTCACTGACGACACGCAGGCGATCTACGGTCGGGTTGAAATCGACGCCGAAGGAGGTCCCGGAAAGGGTCACGTTGAGTTGAGACAGTAGTGTGGCCACGGCGTTCTGCGTGTTGACCGTGTACACCCCGCCTGCGTTTCCCAGACCTACAAGCTCCCCCGTTGCCGGCCGAAAGTCGATCCCTACCAGACGTTGGTCCCCGGACAGGCCGGTGATTGGGCCGAAGTTCGTCGCGAATTGCGGCGTCGACTCCCGAAAGCCGATCAACCGGCCGTCGGCCGTGAGAGCGAAGACGCCGAGATTGCCATTGGCCGAGCTCGCTCCGCCAGCGTTCTGGCCAAGAGCTCCGCTCACTGCGACGAATAAAAGAATTGAACCAAGGATTGCGTTGCGCACTTCGAACCTCGTTGTTTGCTGGGAAACGCCAAGCTCGCTAGTCATGCAGACAGCCGCGACGCCGCAATAGGAATGCAGCCGTGGCCTCGACCGGCGAGCCGGATGGCTTGGGAATCAAAAGATCGGTTTGGATGGGTATACGGGACCCGCGCGCAAATGGATTCCCGGTACGGCGCCGCGACGAGGACCAAAACCTGCACGACTACTCCTAGCTGCCCGTGGTGAAAGTAGCTACTGCGGCTTTGCGCGCGACCACCCTGCGGCGTCGCGCTCGTCGGGCCGTGCTCAGCGGCCAGGAAGGCCGCTTGCGCCGCCCCTGCGCCGCGTTCCTAGCGACGACGAAGAGCGCTTTGCCTCGCGACGGGTCCTGTTCAACGGGCTGCAAGGTGGAATCTGGCCCAGACGCGTGGATCAGGGCCGCTGCAAGTCCTTGTCCTAGAGGGCTTTTGAGAGAGGCAAATCCAGCCTGTTGGACCCTGCCGTAAGTTCAGCTCCCGAAGGATTTTGCGTCTGTCGAGCTCCACTGGGCTGGGCCAGATCCTGTTGGTACATCGGTGCCAACATCCGGCGACTATCGGCAAGCATCGAGCCCCTGGCCGTGGGAGCCGTGTTTCGCTTAAATAACGATTCCTTTAGTCTCTGCGGCCAGGCAAGCGCTTGAAGCTCTCGAAAAGCTTTGTCCCGCCCGGCCTGGCTGTGCTTCCCGCGCGGCGTGAGTCCAGCTCTCCGCCGGTGCCTGCATGTTCTTGCTCAAAAGTATCGACCTGATCGCGCTTCTGAGTCTGTTGGCTCAATCGTTTCTGACGCTGATTTTCGTGGCGATCTTTGCCTCGATCAAGAGGCGTGAACCGCACATGGTGGCGTTTCGCCAGTTTTACTTGGCGTTCGTGGCACTGGCGGTTGCGCTGGCGGTGATGAGCGTGCGCTTTTATCGAACGCACGACCTCGAGGAAGCTGGTGACCTATGGGCCGAAGGAAATTGGCTCCCGACCTTGTGTTACAGCGTGTATCTGGCGTTCAAAGGATTGTTCGCGCTGTGCTTGGTGCGCGGCTGCTACGACTTGGCCGGCCGCCCCAGTTCGTCGCGCCCCTGGATCTGGATCACGGCGATCGCCGGCCTCAGCCTGAGTCCGTGGTTTCTTCCGCAGATCGACACGCTCATAGCGTTGCAAGCTCCCTTGATCATCGTCAGCGCGCTGCTGGCCTTGCGGGCCCTGTCGAAGGTGCGTGTCGAATTCTCCGGCATGTCGATCGTGCGCTGGGCCTTGGTCGGGCTTGCCGCGTCCTGGACTATGCATGCGTTCAGCTCCACGTTGCACGGCAGCGTTTCGCTGTTGCGTCCTATCCTGTCCCTGAACTCCATGATCGATCTGGCGGTTGAACTGACGCTCGGCACGGGGCTCCTGATTACTTTGCTCCAAGAGGCACACCGACGCGCGCTGCAAGCCGAACGAGAACGGCAGCAGCTGCGCGAGCAGATCGAGCGCGACGAAAGGCTGCGCGCCTTGGGCACGCTCGTTTCGGGTGTGGCCCACGAACTCAACAACCCGCTCATGGTGATTCTTGGCTACGCCGAGTTGCTAATCGCCGGGAGTTCCCGTTCGGAAGGTCCGCGCGTCATTGCCGAACAAGCGGAACGCTGCCGCGGCATCGTGCGCAGCCTGTCGGCTCTGGCGGGCCAGTCGGTCCATCCGTGTGAGCAGATCAACGCGACCGAGTTGGCCCGGCGAGTGTTGCGCGGAATCCCGCCCAGCAAACTGGCCGGCGGCCGGCGCATCCAGCTGCGGGCACCGCGGAAGCTGGTGCTTGTCAGCGACCGCATCGGCCTCGAGCAAGTCCTGACCAACCTCGTCATCAACGCGCTGCACGCTTGCCCCTCCAATGGCCTCGCCACGCTCTCGGTTGTCGATGCACAAACAGGTGTTCAATTCAACGTAGAGGACGACGGCCCCGGAATTCCCACGGAACTGCGTGCGCGCATTTTCGAACCGTTCTTTACTACCAAGGCTCCGGGCACGGGCATCGGAATGGGCCTGGCGATCGCACACGCCATCGTCCGCGCGCTCGGCGGCACGATCAGCGTATCGGACGCCGAGAGCGGTAAAGGGGCGCGATTCTGCGTATGGATCCCGCACACTCCGGACTTGCGACAAGTCGATTCGTTGCCGCCCGTGCTCGGGGGGCGTCGGCTGCTGGTGATCGAAGACGATCCTGCTGTACGAACCCTGGTGCGCCGCCAAGCCGAGCGACGGGGATGGAGAGTTTCCGAAGCCGACAGCGCGGAACGAGCTCTCGATTCATTCGCCAGCCTGGACGACTACGACGCCATGCTGTGCGATGTGCGAATGCCTGGGATTGGCGGCGCCGGGCTGTACGACGAGTTGCTCGAGCACCATCCGCGGATCCTCTCGCGTGTCGTGTTTTACAGCGGAGCCCACTCCTCGGGAGAAGTGCGTACGTTTTCCCAGCGCTGCAATCGTCCGATTCTGCACAAGCCGTTCGACTTCAACGAGCTCTTCGCGACGTTCGAGACGTCGCCAGAGAGAACCTGAACCCGCTCGATCGTCACTCCTTGACGGGCTGGGCGAAACGCGGTGACGACGACTCGCTTGCGAGCGACGTATCGCGCCTGTGCCTGTCCGCGCTGCACAAGCGCTTCGTGCTGCTCTTGTGCGGACGGACCCGCGTTCGCGCGCAAACGAGGTATTGTCTTCAGTCGCGGCGCTGTACGCTAGCGCTTGGGCTTGGGCACGTGTTGATCCACTAGGATCGGATTGCCGTCGGGGTCGAGCAGCGTGAAATATGCCGGACCGTCGGTGGTTTCGTCGGCTTCGACTTGTAGCTTGATGCCGCGCTGCTTCAACGTGCGCTGAAGTTCGCGGACGTCCTGGAAGTCCGGCGGAGTGTTTCGCTCGTGATCCCAGCCGGGATTGAAGGTCAGGCTGTTCTTTTCGAACATGCCTTGGAACAATCCGATCTTGGTGGTTCCGTTCTGGAGGACGACCCACTTCTGCTCGAGCTCGCCGGCCACCTGCTTGAAGTCGAGCTTCTCGTAGAAAGCCTTTGAGGCCTGGATGTCTTTTACGGTGAGGCTGACGGAAAAATTGCCGAGCTGCATGGAGTCGTCCTTCTTGGTGGGGTCGTCTTGTCGAGGGGAGTTCGTCTGGGCCACGGCGATCAGGCCGCAGACGAGCAGAAGCGGAGTGCGGATGTTCATGTGTTCTTGTTCTTTCCGGCACCGCCTAGAAGGTGCCGTAGGCCGCTACGATAGACACCCTCGAGGGACCTGGGCTTGTCAGATCTTGCTAACCAACCCGATTTTCGGGGCGCAGTCCCTGTGGACTACGTCCAGCGCGTGAACCGGGCCATCGACCATGTCATCCGGAACCTCGGCGGCAGCCTGACCTTGGAGGAAATCGCGCGGGCGGCGGGCTTCTCGCCTTTCCACTTCCACCGGGTGTTCAAGTCCATCGTCGGCGAGACGTTGGCCCAGTTCGTAAAGCGGCAGCGCCTGGAGCGGGCGCTCTATCTGATGTCGCACGCGCCCAGGCGCTCGCTCACCGAGGTCGCGCTCGAGTGCGGTTTTTCCTCTTCTTCCGATTTCTCGCGCAGCTTCAAACAACGCTACGGCTCGGCGCCCAGCGCGTTTGACTTGGTGACTTTCCGCGACTTGCGCCGTGACGAGTTCATCGACGCTCAAAGCGGCCCCGACAAGGCATCGCGCTTCGCTCGGCTGCGCGCCGGAGAGAACCCGGACGGCTTCGAGGTCGAATTGCGGGATCTTCCGCCGCGCACGGTAGCCTATACGCGAGTGCTCGATCCCTTCTCATCCATGACCGCGGTGATCTCGGCCTACGAACGACTGATGGTTTGGGCTGCGGCGCGCGGCTACTCCGATCGACAATGGCTCGGGTACATGTGGGAGGACCCCGAGATCGTGGCCTTGAAGGATTGCCGCTACGACGTCGCCGTGGAAGTCGACGACGTTCGCCCAGAAGGTGAGATCGGACGATTCCAGTTCCCGGCGATGCGTGTTGCCCAGCTGCGGATCAAGGGCGGCCTGGAACTCGAAACGCGCGCTCTGGACTGGCTCGTTGGGACCTGGCTGCCGACGAGCGGCTACGTGCCCGATGATCAGCCGGCCTTCGAGTCCTGGATCGGACGCCCGTTCGCCCACGGCCACGAGGTTTTCGAGATCGCTTGCCAGTTCCCGATCAAACGCGGATAGGCTCGCGCAGTTCTCGAGCTGCTCGAGTGATCTAGACACATCGCCTGACGGGGCACGGATGTGTGGCACGATCGCCTCGCTCTGCCGCACAATCGGGCCCAAGCCGCAGTGTGCTATCCTCGCGCGCGAGTTAGCGACGAATCCTGCCTGGTTCTACCCCAAGAGCAACGGAACGACTGCCATGCTGAACGGAATTGGATACGTGATTGCGTTTGTGCGCGACATGCAGCGCTCGGTGTCGTTTTATCGCGATACGCTTGGGCTTTCCGTTGCCATGGAAAGTTCCCATTGGACGGAGTTCGCCGCCGGCGGCACGAAGCTCGCGCTGCATTTGGCCGAAGACTTGGGGCCGGCGCCGCGGCCCGCACCAGATCCGGGAGCGAAGAAGGGCGTCGCGCTGGAGATCGTTTTCCAGAGCGACGACCCGCTGGCGACGCGCGAAGCGTTGCATAAGCGCGGAGTCGACATCGCGCCGGCCAAGCTGGTTCACGAAGCCGGACCGATGGTGGGGGTGTCTTGCTTGTTCGAGGACCCCGACGGCAACCTGCTCAGCGTGTACGGTCTGGTCCCCAAGGCAGCGTGGAAGGGCTAGGCCAAACTGCCGCGCGGCGCGCTTGCGCGGAATAGCTACTTGAGCAGTTTTCGGCAGTACTTGCGCACTCGCTGCTCGACGTTTTGGCGCGCCCAGGGTTTCGCGAGGTTCGACGTGTAATTGGACGCCAAATGTTCGATCGTCTCTCGCACGCGTGGGCCAGTTTGTTGACGCCTGATTTCCGCGAAAGTCCAGGATGGCAGAGTCATTTCCAAGTCGTGGCAGTGTATGTCGACCCACGCCGCGCGCTCGAGCATGCGCTCGATGCGGTCGGGAAAAACCGCTGGCTGGTCCAGCAGCGTTTGGATCGACGCGCGCGTCGAACGCAGTTGGTCACTGACGGATTCAGGAAGCCCAGACTCGTCAAGCGCCGAGAGATGCTTCAGCGTGAACGCGTCTCCCGTTCGAGACAATTCTTGCATGGCGGCAATCCAGCGCGCGTCGGAGTGATCGAGCACGATGTCGTGCAAATACGCGTAGCGTTCCAGCGGTTCGAGCGGCGCTTCGGCCAGCCCTTCGGGCAGCGCTTCGGGCAGCGCTTCGGGCAGCGCTTCGTTTCGCGCTGGCTGGTCCGCCGCGACGTGCGGTTCGGGCGTTGCACTCGCATCACTCTGCGATTCAGTTTGCGGTTGGCAGGCGACTAGCTGGAAGATCACACACAAGGCTAGCAGTGGGATCGTGGCAAAGTTCCAATTCATCTCGTGTTCCTCACAGGCGGCCGTGATTCGTGGGCGCCGTCGCCCCGGGAGACTTGCTCCGTGTTTCGGTACGGGTCAAAATCGTGGAAGTTTGGGATATTAGCCGATTCGTGGACCGTGAGCAGGGGCCTTAGGGCGTATCCCGACTGCGAAACGAATCGTCGATCGCAGCGCCATCAAGCCCACAGCTTCACTGCCACGAACGCGAGCGCCATCCGGAGTGCCATCAGTGCGACGATGCTGGACAGATTCCGGTGGTGGTCCTTCGGCCCAGTGGCGCCGCGCATGGATAGAGTTAGATAGCGCGCGCCGTACACGAGCGCGAAAGGGTGCAGCCATACATGGTTCAGGGCCCAACGCAGCCGGACGCCTAGACGCTCTAGGCCGTTGCTGACGATAGGGGGCGATTCGAAGAGGGCTTCGACGGGCGGCTTAGTTTGATCGTCGTTCAAAGTGGGCTCGGTATCTAAGGCGCTGTGAGCCTGCTCGTCTTCGCGCTCTGCTTTGACTTTCGCGCGCATCGTCGCGACTTCTTCCCGGGCCTCGACCACAGCCACTCTGGCTCGCTCGAGGTATTCCTCACCGACTTCCAGGCGCGCATCGAGAGCCTGGCTCGCAGTCAGGAACGGGTCAATGAGCTTCAAATGGGAGTCCGGGACAAACGAGGGCACTCCGCGCTCCGCGAGCAGCGCCTGCAGAAGCTCCATTCTCCAGATGGGGCCCTGATCGATCGCAATCATCCGCATGGTGATCGCCCAGCACTGCTGAGCCTACCCCTGATACCCGCAACCGGCCCAGGAATTCCAAGTCCCAGGGCCACTGTGCGGCCCCAAGCGGTGGAAAGAGCGTTTGCGGGCTGAGTGGCCTACTCCGGGCGCTGGGTAAGAAACCACGAATTCCAAGAGTTTCGCGTGAGCGCCGGGCGTGCATTCCGTTGGACCCAGGCCGGCGCCTTGGGTTGCTCCGGCCAGGCATGCCGGTCCGACGGGGTCGACCTGCCCTGTCCGCCTCACCCGCCAAGTACCGCCCATGAAACGTGCGCACTCGATGCCGGTGCCCTCCGCAGCGCTTCCACAGCCCCAAGCCGCGTTTCGAGCGCCGGGTGTGCGCTTCGAAGTGTATCGAGCGAAAGCCTGCGGCACATCCCGATGGGAGAGCGCAGCGCTGCGGGACATCGTGCTTCAGGCGCGCGAGTCGTACGACGTCTACGGCAAGCGCCCCCGATGCGATGCCTTCGACGACAAATCAGCCATCTACCTCGTGCGGGACGAGTACGTCCATGCAACGACTGCTGGACCGACAGCCATGACTTCATGGTTCAGCAATCGGTTCGTGCCGAACGCCGGGGAACCACGCGGCGCCGCGGAGCTGGATATCTGCAGGGTTGGAGCGCGGACGGCCGAGGAGCTGCTTCGCAAGCAGCGCTTTGGGGATTCGTCCACCTTCCTCGAGCACATCGTCTCCTACTCGCGCATGTGCAAGATCGGTCCGAATCCGGTAGCTGCGGGCCGTGACGCGCGGCTTGCGGGCAGCGCGCAGCGCCACCCGCACTCGGCAGCGTGCTTTGCGCTCACCTGCGAACAGTTCGCTCGCGACTACCTGGACGGTCGGGAGCATGGATTTCGGTACATCACAGGCCTGATTCGCAATGACTTGATCGAGAACGCCCTGACCGTGCGCAACGGGGGCCGAACCGTGCGTCCGGCGTTCACTTCGGCCACCCGCATGCTGGGCGTACCCCGCACGAGCATGCGCCTGGATCGAAAGGCGTACACGTACGACTTCCCCGGCTACTTTCTGTCGCACGCGCACCTGTACCGCCTCATGCTGCGCCTGATACGCACGCGCGCCATCACCGACGAGACGCTGCTTGGAACCTTAGGTGTGCCCACCCGTCACTTCCTGCAGGGTGATGCGAGGACGGCGCTGCGTCCCATCCTGGCGCGGCTGAGCGCGATTACGACAGCAACCGGACGACTGCCCGGCACGACGCTGACCGGCGAAGAAGTGCGCGCGCTCATCGATCGGTTCGTTCCGGACGGACCCGAACTCAAGATCAATCCGCTGCCGTCGTGGCGACGGAGCATCCAAAGGCTCGTATCGGCACTCCACATCCAAGAGGACCTACCGACAGCAACCACAAGCTGAGGTCCGGCGGCACTTCCATCACCAACCCATTGCCATGGCACTGCACGAAGATCTGACTGCCGATACTCGCGAGAGGACTACCGTGCTCTCACCCCCGGAGATTCTCGATCCAGCGCGCCAAGCGGATTGCGCGCGGCTCTTCGAGATCCGAGCTCGCGGCGTTGCGACGAGAGATACTCTTGACGCGCAGCTCTCGGATCTGGCCCAGAGTCGGCGTCCTGGGCGCAAACTCTCCGGGCCCTCCCTGGAAGCGGCCAAGCGATCCATCAACGCTGATGTACCGCTCGCGGAGTTCGGACGCTGGGTCCACTTTTCTTGGCGCCCCGTGTTGGTGCGGGTGCTTCCGCCGCAGGAGTTCGCGGAGCTACGCACGAACCGCAACCGCTACAAGATCCTGCCCGCGGAGCAAGCCAAGCTCGCCAATGCGACCGTGGCCATTGCTGGGCTCTCGGTGGGCCTCGCCATCGCCACTACGATCGCACTCGAAGGGATCGGCGCCAGGATCCATCTCGCCGACCATGACGACCTCTCGCTATCCAACCTGAATCGACTGCTCGCCGGTGTCACGGAACTGGGCATGAACAAGGCGGTACTCGCAGCAACGCGGCTGTGGGAAGTGAACCCGTACCTCGACATACGCCTGTTCCAAACGGGTGTTTCCGACGCGAACGCAGCCTCCTTCTTGGAGAACGTGGACCTGCTCATCGAGGAATGCGACGACTTGTACATGAAAGTCCGGCTGCGCGAGCTGTGCCGGACGCGACGCATTCCCGTGCTGTGCGAAACGAGTGACCGCGGAACGCTGGACATCGAACGCTTCGATCTCGAGCCCGACCGTCCGCTTTTGCACGGGCGCATCGGCACCACGACCGCCGCGGAACTGGCTGGCCTATCCACCAAACAGAAGATCCCATTCGTCGTATCCGTTCTGGGCCACGACATGAGCGCCAAGTTGGCGGCCTCGCTCATGGAAGTGAACGAATCGATTTGGACTTGGCCTCAGCTGGGCGCGGACGTCACGCTGGGCGGCGCAACCGCGAGCCACTTCGCGCGCAGAATTCTGAGCGGCCATGACGTGCCCAGTGGTCGTGTGCAGGTCGACTTGGACACCTATGCAACAGTTTCGTGCGAAGGACCGGCGTTTGGCGAACGCGAACTGACGGAGCCGTTTCCCCACGTTCCAAGCGTTCCCGAGTGCAGCGCCAGTGCCGGCGATCACGCTAAGGCACCGGACCTGCTATTCATCGCGCAAGCGGCCTCGCTCGCCCCGTCGGGAGGCAACGCACAGGGCTGGCAATTCTCTGCGACCAAGCATGGGCTGGCCCTGGCCTTGGCTCCATCCCAGCCGTCCACCCAACTGGACTTCGAACGACGCGCCAGCGTGCTCGCTCTGGGCGCGGCCGCCGAAATCGCCCTGCATGCGTCGACGGCGCTAGGGTTTCCAAGTTCCCTGGTCGTGCGTGATTCGACCCTTGAACTCGAGCTACGTCCGCGCTCGCAACCCGATGCGCGCGGCTACCGCGAGCACTGCGCGCGTCACACGAATCGTCGGCGCGGAGACGGGACCCTCCTGGGAGCGGCACAGATCGCGGCTCTGCATGGCGTTGTGCGCGAGGACTTCATGCACCTGGTGCCCGATCGAGAGGCCATGGTCTCCTTGGGCGAGCTGCTCGGCGACGTCGATCGCTTTCGACTGCTGAACGAAACCACACATCGAGAACTCTACGGCGAACTGCGTTTTACCCACGACCAAGCGCGAGCCACGCGCGATGGAATCGACCTGGCCACGCTCGAACTGGAGCCCTGGGAACTGGCAGGCATTCGTCTGGCCGCGCGGCGCGATGTGATCGAGCGGCTGCGCACACTCGGCGGTGGTCGCGCGCTGCGCGACGGCGCGGTGCGGGACGCCGCAGGCGCCGCGGCCTATCTGTTCTTGCGCGCCAGCGACACGACCTTTGCAGGGATCGTGAATGCCGGCCGGGATCTGCAGCGCGTGTGGGCCCGTGCCAACGCCCTGGGGCTGGGCGTACAGCCGTGGGCACCGATCCTGTATCTCGTGCATCGGCTGGACGCACGCGACTGCGCTGCCTTCTCGTGCGCCGAGATCGCGGAGCTCGAGGACTTTCGCCGCCGGCTCCGAAAGATCTATCCAGCATTCGACTCAAGAGCGGTCATGCTGCTCCGGCTGGCCCACGCGCCAACGGCGCGCGCGCGATCGCTGCGCCGAGTCCCGGTCGTAGTGGCCTGACAGCGAAACGCCGCCGAACTGCGCGCAAGGCCTAGCTCGCCGCGGCGGCCAGTTTCTTCACACGCACTTTGAGCACGCGCCGGTCGCTGGCTTCTTGGATCGAGTATTCGGCGCCGTCCTTCACGAAGCGCTCGCCCTGCACGGGGAAGTGACCCAATTCGGCCAGCACGAAACCGCCCAGGGTTTCGAAATCCGACTCTTCGGGGATTTCCAGTTCCAAGGCCTCGTTGACCTCGCTGACGTGCAAGGTGGCGTCGACTTCCACCAGGCCGTTGCCCAATTGGCGCACGGGGGAGGGCACGTCCTCGTCGTATTCGTCGGGAATGTGTCCCACCAGTTCGCTCAGGATGTCTCCCATCGTGACCAGTCCCGCCGTGCCGCCGTATTCGTCGAGCACGATCGCCAGTTTGGTCTTTTGCCTGCGCATTTCGGCCAGGAGTTCGCGCGCCGGCTTGGTCTCGGGGACGAAGAATGCGTGGTGCAGCAGCGAAGAGAGCGGCGGCCGCTCGTGGAATTCCTTGGACATGGCCTGCACCAAGTCGCGCGCGGAAACGGTGCCTATCACCTTGTCGAGCACGCCTTCGTACACGGGCAACGTGCTGTGGGCCGATTGCGCCGCCACGCGCACGGCTCCGGCTAGGCCTTCGGCGATGTCCACGGCGCGCACTTGCGTTCGCGGCGTCATCATGGCGGCCACGTCGACATCGCGCAGGGCCATGACATTGCCGATGACGCGCTTTTCGGACTCGTCGAGCTTGCCCGAAATCTCCGCGTCGGCTAGCACCTCGCGCAAGCCGGCGACGATTTCGCGCGTGCTTTCTGGGTCGGTTTCCGCGCCCAAGAGGCGCAGGATCGAACGCCGCAGCACGGCCAGCACGCGCCCGATCCATTCCACGGGGGTTTGGGCCAGGGCGAACAGCGGCAAGAAGCGCGCGAGCAGGCGATCGCCGTAACGCAGCGCCACTGCGCGGCCAAAGCCTTCGGTCGTAAGCCAGAGCATGGGCCCGCAGGCCGCGATGGTCGCGACCACCGGTATCCAGCGCAGCGGTTCGCCCAGGGCCGAGACGCGCAACGCGCAAGCCACGAAGGAAAGTCGGAAGATCACTTCCAGGATGCTTGCACTGGTGCCCAGGACTTCGGTCTGCTTGAGCAGGCCCTCTAGGCGCGACTTGCCGGAGGCGGTCGCGGCCGCCAAGACGCGCTGGGAAGAGACGTCAGCCAGGGAACGCCGTATAGCGGCGTGGGCCCCCGCCAGGAGCAAGCACAGCAGGGCCAGGCCCAGGGCCGGGACATCCAGGGTCGACCACTCAAAGGGTGGAGGGGTTGCAGGGGCACCGAAAAGGGGTGCCAAAGCCGTCGTGAGCGCCGTTTGGAGGGCTGCTGCAGTACTACCTGGGTCGGGAATCACAGAATCCTAAGGAGAGGGGACCGCCGGCATGGAGCAGCCGGGGCT
>JAKFYL010000023.1 GCA_021730845.1 Planctomycetota bacterium
CGTTCGCCCTGCGGCGTCGCGCTCGTCGGGTCGTGCTCAGCGGCCAGGAAGGCCGCTTCCGCCGCCCCTCTGTCGCGCTTCTTGCATGGCGAATGTGCGCTTCGCCTCGCTACGCGACTTTCACCACGGACTGCTAGCGCACCCCAGCGGCGGTTCCGGAATCGTCAACGGCGCCGTAGTTCACAGCCAGGTGTGGTTTCGGGACCCGCAGGCCCTGGAAACGGTTGGCCTTTCGAACGGGTATCAATTCACCGTGTGTCCTTAGGCCGCGGTCCGTAGCGCGTGTGACTGGCGCTACGGGAGCTTGGGCATGCTACAGGGAGGGTCGCGCGCTAGGCTTCCGGCTGCCTTACTAGCTCGACCCACCAACTCCCAACGAATCTGATGTCCCAAATTCGATCAGGCCCCACTCCCGAGAGAACGTCGGCCCTGCAGCGGTTTCTGGCGCTCATCGAGAAGGGGGGCAACGCGTTGCCCCACCCGGCAACGCTGTTCTTTCTGTTTGCGGCGGCGATTGTGGTCGTCTCGGACATCGCCGCTCGCATGGGTCTGGAAGTCGTTCACCCCAAGTCGGGCGACACGGTTCGGCCCTTCAGCCTGCTCTCGCTCCAAGGCCTGCACCGGATTCTGACCGAGACGGTCACGAACTTCACCGGGTTCGCTCCGCTTGGAACCGTTCTAGTGGCGCTGCTGGGAATCGGCGTCGCCGAGAGTTCCGGATTGATCGGCGCGACCATGCGATCGTTGGTCATGGCTGCGCCGCGCAAGCTCTTGACGCCCGTCGTTGTGTTCGCCGGCGTCATGTCGAACGTCGGCAGCGAGATCGGCTACGTGCTGCTCGTACCGCTGGCGGCTCAGATTTTCATGGCCGCTGGACGCCATCCAGTGCTCGGCCTCTCTGCGGCCTTTGCAGGAGTTTCCGGGGGCTACAGCGCCAACTTGCTGCTCGGCACGGTCGATCCCTTGCTCGCCGGGCTCACCCAGGAGGCCGCGCGCATGACCGATGCGAGCTTCGAGCTCAGCCCGGCGTGCAATTACTACTTCATGGTGGCTTCGACGTTCGTGATCACGCTGGTGGGTTGGTGGGTGGCGGAGAGGCTCGTCGCTCCCCGACTCGGCGACTGGCGCAGCGCGGATGGATCCGCGGCGACCAGTCAAGAACTTCGCGCGCTCACGCCGGACGAGCGACGTGGCATGCGTTTTGCCTTGCTCACACTGGCGATGATCACCGCCGTGCTGCTCTGGGGTACGGTGCCGGCGCACGGTTTCTTGCGCGACGCGAAGACCCACGAGTTGCTGAAGTCCCCTTTTATGTCGGGCATCGTCACGCTGATTTTCGTGACCGGCTTGCTCTTGGGCCTGGCCTACGGGATCGGCGCGCGAACGATTCGCAAGGACTCCGATCTCATCGACGGCATGGCCAAGTCGATGAAGACTCTGGGCGGCTACCTGGTGCTGGTGTTCTTTGCCGCGCAATTCGTCGCCTATTTCAACTGGACCAACTTGGGAACGATCGTCGCCGTCAGGGGCGCGGAGTTCTTGCGCGATTCGGGCTTTGTCGGGTCTCCGTTGCTGGTGATGTTCATTTTGCTCACCGCGTTCTTGAATCTCTTCATGGGCAGCGCGGCGGCCAAGTGGGCCATCATGGCGCCGGTTTTCGTGCCGATGTTTTCGCTCCTGGGCTATGACCCGGCGTTGACGCAGTGCGCCTATCGCGTCGGCGACTCGTGCACGAACATCATCTCGCCCATGATGTCCTACTTCGCGCTGATCATTGCCTTCTACCAGACCTACGACAAGCAAGCAGGCCTGGGTTCGCTGGTGGCGACCATGTTGCCCTACTCGCTGATTTTCCTGGCGGTTTGGACCGCATTCTTCGTGCTCTGGATCAGCATGGGACTGCCACTGGGGCCGACGTAGCCCGGGCGACCGCGCGGAGCTGCGTCAAGACGGGCAAGTTTCCTCAAGGCGAAAGGCCATGATCCAAATCACCCTTGGGGTTGAGGCGTGATCACATAAGCCATGTCGATTCCGCTGCAAGGCAGCGCTTGACTCCGGTTCGATACCTTGCACGGGGTGTTCACTCCAGAAGGGTGCCAGGGCGATCGATCCTGAGGCAAGCTGTTGCCCAGGGGTCCATTCGGACGGGCCTTGTGTTCCGCGTTGCTGTCGATACCATGGAGTTGCGTTCGGATTTCTCTGCGGTTCCTCTGTGGTCACGGCGTCGGTCGAACCACAACCGTTCTAAGGATCCAACAAGTCATCATTTGCGACAGTTATGGCAACGCATAGCAGTGAAAACATCGTCTATCATGGCTGGGCAGGCGACGGAGGCAGCCCCTGGAGCGCCACAGTCTCGAACGGCCTCGTGACCCATGTGAGCTTCCAGGGAAAGCCGACGGTAACTTCAGATCGGATTCACTACCGCGGATGGAACAAGCACGACGCGGTAGCAATACTGCAGCAGGGCAAGTTCAAGGTCTTCAACGCAGGAGCGTCCGCGCCAGGCAACTTTGCGGATCCAATTCGGTATTTTACCGCTGACTGGACGCTGTGGGAGGCCGTTTGGGACGGTAAGGTCTTCGAGCACACGCGGGGGCCACTGCACTTTGCGCCAAGATCGGCTGTTCTGCCGGGAAATGTACACATAGATCCGGGTAGCGAGACGACGGATCACTGTGAAGGCAATACGCTAACCTGGAAGGATGGGGCGGGCGATGAGCACCATGTGGCACTTCAAAGGCACGAAAGTGTCAATGTCGTTTTTCCCATAGCAAAAGCCGGAAGTTGGGAGTATCGAAGCTACGAAGGAGATGGGAGAACCGGTTTTAGTGACTCGGTTTCCTGGGTTCAGGCCTCGATCACTTGGGAACCATCGGGCCACAAATTCGGAAATCTGAAGCTCGTTTCGGTAGGGCATGCATGAACCAAGCCTTATGGATCGGACTATAGCGATAGCGACCTTGGGCCGACGTAGGCCGGGCGACCGCGCTGCACATCCAGTTGCGCGCTTTGGAAACGGCTAGCGCTGGTCGGATAGAGCCGGACAGGCATCAGGCATGCCCGCCCATTGTGGGATCTGGCCGCTGCTGGTACACACGAGAGCATCGCTTTCAGCCCCACGCGGCATCTGCCGAGGTGTAGACCCCATTTGCGAGTGCCAGCCATGCGCTACGAACTAGGATCCGTCAGCCGTACTTGTTTCATGAGGAACGCAGCCCTGCTCACTCTGCTGACCAGCGTCGCCCAGGCTCAGACATTCACCAAGTTGGTCCTGGAAGGCGATAGCGTCGCGGGCGTCGGGCTGGTGACGTCCGTCGACAACTTGGTGATTGCCAGCGGCGGACAATGGATCGTCGAGGTCGACACGAATCACGCAAACACCGACGCGGACGGATGCCTGATCAAGAGTGGGACTCTGTTCTTGCGGGAGGGCCAAGCCCTGACAAGCCCGGCGGGAGCGACGATCGACAGCTTCGACGCGCTTACGTTGAACGCCCAGGGGAAGAGTGCCTGGAACTTCTTCTTGGGTAACACCGCGTCTGGCAACGACGACTCGGGGATCTACTTCGACGATACGCTTGTCATCCAAGAAGGCACGATTTCAACGGCTCCCGGATTCTCGGTTGGCACACCCTACATCGGGTTCTTCGAGACCAAGTTCAACGCTGCGAATCAGATTCTGATCATGGCCAGCGTCGACGATCTGGCCATCCCGTCTACGGTCGATCGAGCCCTGGTGGTGGCCCAGGTCGACGCGGCTGGCGCGCTTGTTTCCGAGACCGTGCTGTTCCGGGAAGGCGACATCTTGCCTGGGCAGACCGTCGACGTAGCTGATTTCGCGACCGGTCCGCACGGTTTCGATTTCAACGCCTCGGGTAGCGTCTTGATGATAGTCGACCTGAACGGACCAACGACTACGGATGGAGCCATCTACCTGAACCTCGGTTTGCTCGCGCAAGAAGGCAGTCCGTCGCCGGTGGCGGGACGCAATTGGCTTAGTCTGTCCACTTCGCAACGCGTTGCGCTCAACGACGGCAACGAGTACGTCCACACCGGAACGCTGGACGGCTCCACGAGCGACGATGGGGTGATCATCAAGAATGGCGCCTTGTTTCGCCAAGAAGGTCAGACCTTGACGGCAATTGCTCCGTTCCTCTTGACCGGCTTTGGCAGCGGCCCGATCGATATCGACGCGCAGGGCAATGTGCTGTGGTTTGGGGACTGGGACGATCCCAACACGGCGCAGGACACCGGGCTGTTTCTCAACGATACCTTGCTCGTGCAAGAAGGCGTGACCCAGATCAATGGCCAGACCGTAATCTCGATAGCGGGCGTTCAAGATGGAGCGTTCTTGTCGGACAACGGCCAATACGTAATCTTCGAGGGCGAACTTGCGGGCGGTTTGCAGGGCGCTTTCCTGATCGACCTAGGCTGCCCTATTCCTACGTCCTACTGCACGGCGCTCGTTTCATCGAGCGGCTGTTTGCCGCAGATGTCGGCCACGGGTACGGCGTCCTTGGCCAATCCGCTCGGCTTTCAGGTGTCGGGCACCAGCCTGGAGCCCGCCCTCAACGGACTCTTGTTCTTCGGCACGACCGGCCAAAACAACGTGCCGTTTTTCGGTGGCGTCCTGTGCGTCGCGCCGACCTTGTACCGATTGGGCATCAAGAACTCAGGCGGCGCGTCCAATTGCAGCGGGCAACTCAGCTACTCACTGGCGGAGTATTTGGCCCATCCCAGCGGCGGGGCGCTGCTCGTCGTCGGCCAAGCGGTGCAAAGCCAGGTATGGTTTCGCGACCCTCCGGCTGCCCAAACCGTGGGCTTGACCAACGGCCTGGAATTCAACGTATGTCCTTGACCTGGCCGGCTTCGGTCGGGATAGAAACCGAACCCGCAAAGGTTACCTTTCTGGCGTTCGCGGCGTCGCCTACTGTTGCGCAGAGCCAGCTATTGCTCAAGCAACTAGGAACGTCCCTTTACGACACCTCCTGGGCCGTTGCACCGGACGGTTCAGGTGGCGCGTACTTCGCCGGCGAAACGCAAGGCAGTCTCGGCGGCCCAAGCGCTGGCAACAAGGACGCATGGATCGCTCGTTGCAATGGCGCTGGCAACCAGCTCTGGATCCGACAGTTCGGGTCGCAGGGCTAAGCATAGCCAGCGGCGCCGCGCCGGACGGCTCGGGTGGGAGCTACTTCTGCGGTCATACCGGAGGCAGTCTCGGCAAACCCAGCGCTGGCTTTCATGACGCTTGGCTTGCGCGATTCGACAGCGCTGGCAATCAGCTCTGGATTCGTCAGCTCGGAACGAGCGGTTGTGATCGACGACGCCGGGCGTTTCGTGCTGCCGACTGAGTCCGACGCCGGGCCGCTTGTCGTGCTCGATTGTTCGGAACATCGCTACTGCATCGCGATTTCCGAGGTGCTCTGGCACTTTGCGCTAGGAGCATTGGCGGAGCGTGCCTACGCCGAGCGCGCGATTTGCGAGCTCATGCTCCAAAACGCCGAGGCCGTTCCCTTCGCGACCAGCGTCAGGGGAAATTGCCCGACATGCCCACCTCCACTCCACTCGGCCAGGTGATCCGCGAGGACGCGAGAAACGTTGTAGGCTGGAGCAATACTTGAGGGTAGATGTCGGAGAGACAACCCCTTTGTTCCAGATACAGGAGCCTCTCGCATGCAGCACGTCCTCACCTCCATAAGTTTCGTCGCCTCGGCCTGGTGTGCGGGATTCGTTGCCGCGCTGGCAGCAATGCCGGCGTACGCCCAGCGCGGACCGGACGGCGTTCGCGTGGTCGTCGATCCTCTCGCCGCCGTGTCCGCACCAAGCGCACAAGCCGCTAGCACCCGGTCGCTCGCAACTTCCGGTCCGCTGCCCACCATCGTCTTGACCGGCTACTGGCCGCCTTCGAATGAGGCCGTGCGTCGATTCAGCACCAACCCGGCCCAAAATCCACAGGGCTGGATCGGCCAGAACTGGGAAGGCCGCGGCTACGACGTCCATTCCTTCTTTCCCGAGTTCAACCCACCCAACTGCGATTCCTGCGGTCAGGGGACAGGCGATCTCGAGGTCGACTACCAAGACACGACGGCCGACTTTTGGGCGCTCGTTCCGCCGCTGAAGCCGATCGCGGTGCTGACGTTGAGTCGCGGATTCCCAAACACCTCCTGGGAATTGGAGATGAACCAGTTCAACCGCAACGCCTGGGCTGGAGACTTCACCGCTCCGTTCCAACCCACGCCCAATCCGCCCGACACGAGCTACCCCGTCAACGGGCTGCGGCCTTCGACCTTGCCCGTGCTCTCCATGATTCAGGCGGTCAATGCAGCCGGGATTGGGGCCCAGTCCTACCTGTGCTACAGCGGCAACGGCGGTGGCTATCTGTCGGAGTTCATCGCCTACCTCGGCGTTTGGTATCAGAGTCAGCACGCCGATCCGCTCGATCCGGCGTTGTGCCTCGCTGCCGGACATGTCCACGTGGGCGGCAATCTGCAGTGGGATGTGGCCGAAGCCGCGGCCAAGACCACCCTTCGCGAGTTGATCGACTATCTCGACACCGTGCGTTTTGCGCCCTGCCTCGAGCCGCAAAACTACTGCACGGCCAAACTGACGAGCGGAGGCTGCTTGCCATCCCTCGCCGCCGTAGGCTACCCCAGTCTGGCCGACGGCAGCTTCCAGGTGCGCTTGCGCGAGCTCGAGTCCAACGCGCAGGGTTTCCTTCTGTGGTCCATGTCGCAGGCCGCGCTGCCCTTCCAGGGTGGCACCTTGTGCCTGGGAGCACCCATCCAGCGAGCGAAAGCGCAAGCAGGCGGATTCCTCTTCACTCCGCCACCATGCGAAGCGGAAATGAGCTTCCTGTTCCGGCCAGCGTACACCAGCGCGTTCGCCATGAACGCGGGCCAAACTTTCTTCGGGCAAGGATGGTCGCGCGACGTTGGCGATCCTGTTTTCCAGTCCAGCCTGACGGACGGCTTGTCCTGGACCTGGTGCCCCTAGCGCGGGAAGTGCAAGGCGTAGCGACCGAGAATCTCCGCCAGAATCGGCCACGGATTCTGCTTGGCGTGCTGGGCCAAGCCGGCTGATTCTCATGACAACTTGCAACTCCGAACGCGCTGGGCAGGCAACGTGGTTTGGTTGGTGCGTCACGGCGACGGTGGTTAACACCCGAACCACCGGGATTCGTTTGGTTTCTCGACAGGGATGCAATTCCCAGACGGTTGGGTCGGCCAAAGGGACTAGGTGCGTTTTCCCTAGTTCAGGAGCCCAATTCATGACCCCCCGAGCTGCTTTGTCCGTGTTGGCGTTGTTGTCATCCACCCTGCCGGCGTTCGCGCTGCCGACTGCCTTGCCCAGCCCGCAAGCGACAGCTCCCTTCACCGTTCCTCCGGTGAACAACCGTCGAGAGTTCACCAACCTCAACGTGGAGACCAATCGCGGAGTGCTCTGGAGCACCGTGGACGGCTTCATCTACGGGCTCAACACCAACGGCAGCCAAGTGGTCGTTCACTCCAACTTGGATGGTACCCCTGACCAAGTCTGGCAGACGATTTCCATGCCAGTGGCGATAGCCGAGTGGAGCACCAACCGCATTCTGGTCATCGGTGCGGGAACGCACGCACTGGCCGTTCACAACCGAGCCAACGGTACGATCTTGAATGCTATCCGGCTGAAGTCGGAACCCGCGGACATCGTCGTCGACCCCGACAACAACTTGGCCTTCGTTTCCTGCCAAGGAGCCAATCAGGTCCTCAAGATCAACCTGGCTACGATGGCTATCATTCAAACGATAAATGTGCCATCAGAACGGCCGCGGTTCTTGTATTTCGATCGCGGCGTTGTGGGCAACATCAACGACAACCGCGTCTTTGTCGCCCCATTTCTTTCTGGAAACAACTCGATCTCCAGGAGACCAGCGGCTCCTCTCGATCACACGCTGCAGGCGCCGCAGGTGGTTGGATCCGTGGTGGACCTGGACGCGGAATCCAACTGCGACTTGCCGGACGAAGATCTGTTCTCGATTCCCTCCTTGCTCGCCAACGGTCAGCTCGAGCCCATGTTCAAGCGCGCCGGCACGCTGTTGGGCCCGCACGGCCGCCCACCGTGGACCACGACCGGCTACTGGATGCTCAACGTAGAGAGCTTGAACAAGGACCCTCAGTTCGTGGACGAGCCGTCCTTGAGAGGTCAGTTCGCGAAGAACCGCCTGTCCATCGGCCAACCCGCGCTCCCGGTTCCTTCGGGCCTTGCGCCGCCCTGTCACCAAACCACCAATCCGATTCCGACGAAAATCGTTGATATCGACAGTACCGCGCCTTCCGGCACCGGGCCGAGTTACTCGCAAGGCAAGGCGTTGTCCTTCCCAATGGGTTTGGCGTTCCATCCGAGCGGCTTCGCGCTGGTGTCGGCATCCTTGAGCGACAAGATTGGGTTCTTCGACTCCACCGGCGAACGCATGTGGCTGGTGCCCGGCGTTACGCCTTTGGAAATCCCTCTCGCGGAGGGTTCCATCCCGCGTCACATCCAGTTGGACCCCTTCCTGTTCCAAAACGTAGTCGTGCATTGCTGGGGCACCAACCTGTTGGAAGTCTGGACCTTCAACGGCGCGACCCCTGTCATGACCGCACAACTTCAACTCGGAGTTGACCCCGCGCCCAAGCAGGTAAGAGAAGGCCGCGCGATCTGGTATGACGCGGATCGTTCCAAGTATGGCCGCTTCAGCTGCAATACCTGCCACCCAGGTGGGAAGTCGGACAACATGGCGTGGATGCTGAGCGACGTGCCACACGATCACAAGAACGTCATGTTCACGCAGTCGCTGTTGTCGATCGAGGACACTTTTCCTTACCACTGGCGTGGCGAGCGCAACTTGGAGATGTTCAACGGTGCGTTCACGGGCTTACTTGGCCATTCGGCGGTCTTGACCGTTGGCCCCAATTCCGAATTCGACAAGCTGCAAGCCTTCATCTTTTCCTTGCAGGCCCACGCCAACCCTCTGGAGGATGATCGACGAATCGTTGTCGCGACAGGTGGACAGCCGGCCGAATTCTCAAACCCAGGGAACGCCGTGACGGGCCAGACTGTTTACATGAGCACGCCAGCACCTGTCAGCGGAGAGTCATGCAATGCCTGCCACACGCTCCCCACATCGAGCGGCAATGACTTTGCCCTCCAGAATCTGACGGTCTTGACGTCGCAGGTGACCATGGAAGTGCCGCACCTGCGCGAACTCACGCATCGCGATCAGAAGCTTGTGGGAGGCCTGGGTAACTTGTTCTCGCCAGCTGTCCGAACGGGTTTCGGTCTCACCCACGACGCAGCCGGAGGAAATTTGCGGCACACGGAGCCCGCCAGCGGCCTACTTCAAACGGAGCAAGACAACGTTTTGGCTTTCATTCGCCAGCTTGACAATGGCTTAGCCCCGGCGGCCCACATTGCATTCCTCCTGACACCGACGTCCCCGAGTAGCGTCACGACCTCGATTCAAACCTTACTGCAGGCGCAGGCCTCTACGGCGAACAGGTGGATCGACGTCGTCGCATTCGGAAACCGGCAAGTTGGCACGGGTCCCATTACGCCCGTCCGTTGGCTCTTCAATCCAGCAACCAGCACATACGTCGCCAATGAAACGGGCTTGTTTCCGAATCCGCTGACCTTGAACCAGCTGAGAAGCCAGGCCGCGGCGGGCGGAGCATTTGCGTCCATCACGGTGCTGGGATTGCCCCCTGGCAACGGTCGCCGGTTTGCCGTCGACCCGGACAACGACAACCTAGTAGACATTCTGGACAACGTCACCACCGCAACTTCGGGGAACCCGCGCTTCAACCCGGATGTCGACGGAGACACTTGGCCCGACGGCTACGAAGCCGCGAACGGCACGGCAATTGGAGTCGCGCAAGTCGCCAGCGGAGATACGACTACGCCGGCGATCGCTGGCACGGGAGCAGGAGGCGCGATGGTGGCCAACTTCGTAACGACGAGCGTGGCGCAGTTCTTTGCTACGACAACCGAAGATGCGATCATCGAAGCGACGTTTTCGACGCCCGGACTACCGGTTCGAACCTACCGGAGTACGGACTTCGCCCGCGTGCATACGATCGTCCTCCAAGGACTCGAGGGGTCGACGGCCTTCGCAACGCGCAATTACACGGCGACGTTTGTTGCCCGAGACCGCGCGGGTTTGGTGACTCCGCCAACGGGCGCGCGGACAGCGACGTTCAATTCGCGCCGGATCGTAGACGCACCGACGAACGTGGATCTGGGCACGTTTGTCGTTCGTGACCTTACCACCGTGCGAAACATGGCAGTGCCGGCGGGAACGCTGGACATAACTTCGACGTTTACCATCGAAGGAAGGGATCCGGGTTCCACGTTGGTATTGCCCAACCCTGTGGGACATGTGATCAGTGCCCAGGTCCTCATCAAGCGGGCCAACAACACGCAGTGGGAGATCAGCAACACCTTTACGTCTCCGAACACGATCGTGCCGAATTTCCTGCTGTTCGGCGTGGCCCTGCCGTACGCAGTTCTTCCGTCGCCATACGTGTTGTCTCTGCCAACGACGGCGATTGGCTCGGGCGCGCAGGTCCGAGGCCAAACGACGATCTCCATCGTTCAGACGGGCCTATTCCCCGGTGACGAGGTGGCCTTGCGCGTGAGGGGGATCATGCAGCCGAGCGGTGCGGCGAATACGTTCGCCTTCCTGTCGCTAGGTGCATACCAAATGCCGGCCACGGACCCCAAGATGCGCGAGGCCTTCGTGAAAATGTAGTGCCACGGCGCTGGCGAAGTTGCCCCGGGCGCGAGCGGCAGGTTCGCGGTCCGGGGCTGGGTGCCGCGGCGGGAAGTGAGCTATGGGCTCACGCTCTCGCCGCGGTCGCATGGCTGGGTCAGGGCCCGGCGCGTGGAAACGCGCAGCGTCTGCTGCCGCGCCGTGTTGGTGCTGGCGAGCTCGCTAAGGGGCGCTTGTGATCGCGGATCCGTTGCGCGCGGATGCGCTCAGTCCGCGAACAAACCCGGCTCGGCGGACCACCGCTTCAGGTAGCTCGAAACATCGAGCTTGCGACGCGTGTTGTCGGAGCTCATGTAGCGCACCGTGCCAAAGATCTCGCGTTCGGGGCCCCAGGCGCGGTCGTACTTGCCAAAGACCCAGCTGATGCCGGAGTAGGAGTTCGGATCGCGGCCGTCCAAGGCGTACTTGTCGTTGAGCTTGACGGCGATCTCGAAGGCGGCTTCCGGATCGGCGCCCCAGTGCAGGATTTTCTTGCCCCACAGCATGCGCAGATAGTTGTGGATGCGGCCGCTCTGGCGCAATTGCCGCTGGGCAGCATTCCACAGTTCGTCATGCGTGGCGGCCCGCTCCAACTGCCCGAGGTTGTAGGCTGGGTCGCGGCGATCCTTGCGGTGAAGTTTCAGCGTGGCCTTGGCCCACTCGGGCAGGCCGGCATAGCGAGCGTAGTCCTGGCTGTGTTGGCAGGCAGCGAATCCCAGTTCCCGCCAAGTGATCAACTGATCCAAGAACGCCTCAGCGCCGGCGCCCATACCCCACCAGCCCTCACGCTTGCCGGAGGCGCCTTGTGCGAGCTTGGCTACCGACCAACGTTCGTGCTCGGTGATTTGGGCAAAGATCTGATGCGCGGATATGTGGCCGAAGTGCAGGTAGGGGGAAAGTTCGCTGGTGGCATCCGCAGCGGCATCATTGCGATCTTCGGCGTAGGAGCCGAGCCGTTCCTGCACGAATCGCTTCAGCAACTGCTGCGCGGCGACAGGACCCCCGCGAACCGAGCAAGGTAAGACTCGATGGTCCACGGGCAAACGCGCGAGTTCCGCCGCATCGCCGTTCCACAGTTCAGCCGGCGGCTCCGGCCAACGCTTGCGAGCCTCGCGCGCGAGGCCGACACCCGGCGTCAATGCTAGTCCGGTGAGCGGATCTTCGGCGGGAAGTACTTGTAGGTGGGGCCTGAGTTCGCGCTGCAGGTAACGCCGGAAGTCATAGGCTCGGGCAAACGCGGCGCGTGTGTGGCCGAGCGGCAGGATCCCGTTGGAATCCACCGCCTCGAAGGCCACTTGCACGTCCTTTGATGCACGCGCCAGCATCCGCGGCAGGAAGAAGCACGGATAGTCGTCGGTGACGACCGCGCACGCTTCGCGCGCCAAGGACTCCAGGAGCCCGCGCGCCGCGCCGGGCGCGGGCTCGACGTAGGGATAGTAGTCCACTTTTGCCTTGGCGAAGCGCGCCTGGTTGTCGCGCATTCCGTCGAGCACGAAGCGATGAAAGCGGTCGCTGGCGTAGGGATAGTCGACGCGCAGGCCTTCCAGGACCAGCAGTGGGCGTTTGAGTTCCCGCGCCAAGTGCACCGCGCGCTGCAAGGCAAAGTTCCAGTTGGAGCGCCGAGCAGCGATCATCCAATAGAGCACGTACTTGCCCGCGGCGACCGGGGCGTTGGTCAGCGAACGAACACGTGCGGACGGCACGCTCGCAAGCGCAGGCCTAGACGCGGTCATTTCGATCGCTACGCGTGGTTGCGCAGCATCAACTCTTTCGGATGGGGATCGAAGTACAGCTGCGTCGACAAGTACTCGTCCTCAAACTTGCGAATCTGCAGGCGCAACAGCGCCAGCGGTACGACTAAGGGCAGCAGGCCTCCCCGATAGTCGTCGATCGAAGCCAGGATTTCGCGCTTCTCGGTCGGATCGAGCTTCTCCTTGAAGTAGCCCAGCGCGTGCTGCAACACGTTGGCGTTGCGTTTCCGCGTAGCTGGGATACGCAGGCAATCGTGCAGCTGCGTGGCGTAGGAATCGTAGAGCTTCGCGAGGGGCTGTTTGTCCGCGTTGGCTACGATGCGTCCAAGTTCCGAGTAGTGGGTCTCGCTATGCGTGCGCAGGAGCAGTTTGTGCGCCGTATGGAATTCGACCAATCGACGCCGACTCATTCCACCTCGAACCAGTGCCTTCCAGCGTTGACGGCTGAAGATGCGCTCGATGAAGTTCTCGCGCAGTGCGTTGTCGTGCAGGCGTCCGTCTTCTTCGAGCGGCAACTGCGGAAGGGCCTCCATGAGCACGGATGCAAACATCCCCACGCCTTTGCGGTGTGACAGCTTCCCGTCGCGGTAGACCGAGATCCGCTCCATGCCGCAAGAGGGCGAGTTCTTTTGCAGGATGTACCCATCCAAGTCCATCTCGGCCAATTGCTTGGCTCGACGCGTCGCATACGTGTGCATGCGCTTGGTGAAGTCCTCTTCGGTCGATGGCGCGACCAAGCGCAGGCCGGCATCCGACTCGACGATTCGGATGCTGGGGCGCGGAATGGTCATGCCGATCTCGACCTCGGGACACACGGGTACCCACATCGCCCATTGCCCAAGGGTCTCGCACAAGAATCGGTCGCGCGTGTGGCCGCCATCGAAGCGCACCTCGTTGCCGAGCAGGCACGAGGAAACTCCCAAGCGCAGCGGCACGTCCTCCGTATGCCAATGCCGCCACGACCCGAGCTGCGCGTTCACCAGTGCCAAGCCCACGAATCCTAGCGCACGCTCGGGTGGCGTTGCCTGGTAAATCGCTGGAGTGGATCACCGGCAACACGTACGGCCCGCGGGGGTCCAGTGGCCTCAGCGCGTTTGTGCTTGGGCAGGTGAACGCACACCTGTGGCCAGCCTGTTGTCGGACATGGACTCGAACAAAATGGTCTTCAGCGCAAACAGGTCGGGCTGCGCGTCGGCTTCGATGCGGAAGACGACCAGCGTGCGTGCGCCGAACGAAAGGTGGCTTGACAAAAGCCAATCATCGAACACGCCGGTGCGCAGCTTTGTTGGAATCCCTCCCAGGTCGCTCAGGCGATAGTTTCCAGCGAGCAAGGCCTGCATTTGGAAGTCGGCTTCCAGGGCAGCGGCCTGCGTGTGCTCCGGTCGGAGCCCAGGGGCCATGGCCGTGGGAGTGGCGGATGGCGCATTCATGGCTCGTACGACAGCCGACTTCTGCTCGAGTTCAGCGATGACTTGTTCCAGCAGTTCGGTGGATAGTTGGGAGTTCGAGCAACCATTCCAAAACAACTGGGCGTCGGCGGATGCGTTGGCGACCTTCGGGCTCCAGACTTGCATGCGCTGCTGGGCGGCAAGGTACCAGTCCTGAAAGTCGACTGGTGCGGGGGGAGCACTCGGTTCGGTCGAAGCGTTTGCGGCAGGCGTCTCACCACCAGGTTGTTCGACGGCATTTGAATCGTGTCTGAGTTGGGCGTTGATCGTGCTCATGAGAAACCAACTGCCCGTGGCACAAGAGAGACAAACGACCAGTCTTGCAATGGGAATCTTCATGGTGAGGTCTCCTTCGGAGTTTGTGGCGTCGGGTGAAACGCGGCTTGTACACTCCCCATCGCCCAGGGGCGGAGTTTCACGAATCGAATCAGCGACTTCGCCCCTGTACACACAAGGCGAGCAATGGGATGCGCGTCGTCCTTCCGCCAAGTCCGTGGTGCTGTGCAAAAGCACGCGGCTGGCGCACGAGGGTGCGTCAGCCGAACGGTGCGCGCGCTTGCGGTCTAGAGCGGGTCAGCAATCTGAACGGTGCCACAAAGCTGACAACCAAGACCGTTCACGGTCCAAGTGAGTTCGCCATTCAAGTAGATGAACGGGTAGATCTGGCAAAAATTGTTGCAGGCAAGCCACGCATGAAGGGTCTGGTCGCACGGGACCGAATGATAAAATCCACCACAGTCGATGAACCCGGTGACTGCATTCACGCAAGAGCCCGTGCACTCTGCATTGATGAAAAAGTCACAAGGCTCTTGGGGGACGCAGGTGAGGCCTGGTGCATAGCAGATTGCGTCCTCTTTCAAGTAGGTGTACTTTACCGTACAACCTTGTGGCGAAACGAGGATGTCTTCCGGGGATGCGACCACCGACTTGCAGGGCAGACACGAGATCTGCTGCAGAGGAGTGGCGGGCGCCCATAGCGACACGAGCGCCCCAAAGATTGCTGAATACAAGATGTGACTGACGTACTTCATGAATTGTTTCCTTGGTAAGACAGAAGGATCGATGCTTGAAAACCGTTTTCAGGCGTCGATTCGAATGGGTTGCGCCGGGAGTTCGTTCCGTTCGGCAATTGCCAATGGGAGTCGGTCGGCCGGGACTTTGGGGCGAGCGCAGAGACACGAGGATTCCGACGTGAGCAAGCGGCCAAGGCGTAGAGCTGCGCCGAGATTCCTGACGACTCCATATGCTTAGTTGCTCCTTGCCACGCCGCTAGCCGTGTGCTGAATATTCCCCAGCACTGGGAACCAAAGTTTCAAGGGCCTCTGGAAGAGGCCATGTTTGCTTGCCCGATCGCGGGTGTAGCCGCGCAGGCAGGCGAGCGCCGCGCTTCGAGCGTGCGTGGGGGTCCTCGACAGGGGGCCGGTGGCAGGAATCCGGGCAAAGTCGATCGATCTCGGGGAGCATGCCGAGCCCGGGTTCATCCAGGCGCTCAAACTCGGCTCTGCGCAAGCGATCGCTTGCGGGATTGACGCTTGTGCTTCGCGCCCATACATCCTCGTTCTGGACTCCGCTCGAAACGAGATACGCGAGGAATCTCCTCAGCCTTCTTATGCGGAGTACGCAGCTGGGGGACTGCACGACCTCGACAACCACACGCGTTGATGACGCGATGGAGCGCGGCTGCAAGTCGGATCGGGCCTAGCGACTTCGATGTGCCATCCGGTTCGTCCGAACGCGAGTCATGGCCGTCCGGAAAGGCCCTGCGGGGCCTGCGCGCCGTGCAGTACGCCAGGAGCGTACGACATATACCGCATCCGCCGTATGGGCGCCTTGGCGGCAGCGGGGAGAATAGTTGTGGACCCACTTTCGCAGGATCTCCACGCCGCGAGCCGGCGGGGTTCTTGGCACCTCACCCCACGTCCGCCATGCACACACTGCGCCGCACCTTGACCGTTTCAACACTCCTGATCGGCAGCGTGGCCTCGCTCGCCATGGCCCAGTCGTCCTCCTGGCGCTACTACCGGCCGGGCAATACCGGTATCCAAGGCGACTATTGCGAAGTCATCTGGATCGGTGCGGACGGCGACCCCTGGATCGGCGGTTACGACCCCGGCTTCGAGGAAGGCGGAATCTCCAAGTTCATCCAGGCGGAGAACCGCTGGGAGAACATCTCCAACGTCGACTACCCCGTCATCGGTCATCCGAATTTGACCGGCACCACACGTGTGAGCGACGTCGCGCAGGATGCGCAGGGGCGCCTGTGGCTGGCGACTTGGCGCAGCGCGTTGCGCTTCGATCCGGCGCTTGGACCTTCGTCGCTGGTCAACTTTGCTTCGGCAAGTCCGGCGCTCGCCGACGGGGGTTGCCGCGACTTGGATTTTGCGCCGGACGGAACGTTGTGGTTCGCGCTGCTGGGCTTTGGGGGCAGCATGGGCGGCATTGTCCGCCACACACCGGGCACGAATGACTGGCACTATTGGACCGGAGGCAACCCGCCACAAGGTGGCAACAACTGGCCGATTCTCGTGTGGTCGGTGCGCTCCCTCGACATTCAGCCCAAACCCGGCGGCGGTTACATCGTTTGGGGCGACGCCGACAACGGCTCTTCGGTCGTTTCGTTCGACTCGAATACGCAGCAGTGGAGCTTCCATGATTTCTCGTTCACGCCCGGGAGCATCCTCGACATGGCCGGCAAGGAGTCGGTCGACGCGGTAGGGAACGTGTGGATGACGCGCTTCGTGCAATTCAGCGGCAGCACCCCTATCTACTCGCTCGACTACCGCCTCGTCGATGGGACCTGGGTCACGCCGCCTCAGCCTCCCATCGTGGGCGGTAGCTCTTCGATTTGGTCGTTCCAAGCCTTCGGCGACCGTCAAGCACTCATCGCCGACGGCGATGGCCGCATCTGGCGTTTCAACGGCGCGAGCTGGCTGGACCTTGGCGTTTGGCGGCCGGGCGGCTTCACTTACGACGTTCAGATCGACGCCCAGGGCAATGTTTGGGCTAGCGGCACAGGCGGCGCCGCCAAACGCGACGTCACAACGGGCCTGTGGCAACGCTATCGCGTCACGAACACCAGCCAGTACGACTCCTTCAATAATGACCTGGCCGTGGACCAGACTACGGGGCATGTCATCGCCTGCGCCAACGCCGGGCCGGGCTTTGGAGGCATGACCAAGTTCGATGGCGCACGCTGGATCGGCATCAACAACCATCAGTACGGCCTTGGGATCAACTGGCCGTTCCCGACGGACAACAGCAAAGCGGTTGGTTTCCGATCCGCGGGCGCGCAGTTTGCCGTGAATCCGATGTTCAACGGACTCCATCAATGGAGCGGGGCGAGTTGGTCCAACCTCAACGGGATGAGCGTGAGCCTCGGCTTGGTCGAGGATTCGCTTGGCCGTCTGTGGTCGCTGGGCGAGTACTTCAGTTTGGCCTATCACGACGGCTCGAGCTGGAATGCCGTGACGCACAACGGCACCTGGGGCAACAACATCCAGCGCGATCCGGAGCGCCCCGGTACGGTGTGGGTCAGCACCTATGCCGAAGTGATCCGCACCGACGGCGCCTATTCCTTCTCGCGCGACTACAACCAGTTTCCCGAACTCAACCCACAGAGCGACATCTTCGGAACTGTCGCCGCTGGACCCAACGGTACCGCCTGGCTCGGCTCGACCCAGGGCATGTTCCTGCTCGACGCGAACACGGGGAACTATCAGTACTTCACGCAGGTCGGCGGCATGTCCTGCATTGGCGGCAGCCCGCTCGCAGTGACCCCGGACGGCCGAGTTTGGTTCGCGATGTTCGACCCGGGTGGCTTTGGCGGCGGTCCCCACGGCCTGGCCTGGTTCGATGGTGTGAACTCGGGCCTCTATCCGACGCCAGTGAATGGTGAACCTCAGTGGGGCGGGCTCCCGCACGCACAGATCGTGTCCATGCAAACGCGCCTCGTGTCGGGCGGCTACGAATTGTGGATGAGTTGCCTGAGCCGCGGCATCGCGGTGCTCACCGTCCTCACGGAGCCCGTGGGGACGATCTTGTGCCAAGGCGACGGCTCACAAGGTACGCCCTGCCCCTGCGGCAACGCATCGAGCACTGCCTCGCAATCGGGCTGCCTCAATAGCTCTGGAGCGGGCGCCATGCTGCGCGGCGCTGGATCGGCCTCGGTGCAGTCGGACAACTTGCGCTTGAACGCCACTTCGATGCCGGCGGCCAAGACCACCATCTTGGTCATGGGTTCGACTTCTCAGAACCCGTTGCCGCTGGGTGACGGCCTGTTGTGCTCTGGCGGATCGCTCTTCCGCTACTCGGTCGGCAACAGCGGAGCGACGGGCAGCTTCTCCTGGGGACCAGGCCTGGCGAGCTACAGCACCAACCAATTCCCCATGAACGGCTGGATCCAGCCGGGCGCGACTTGGACCTTTCAAACGTGGTTCCGCGACCCGAGCGGACCATGTGCCAACACTTTCAACCTCACGAACGCTCTCGCGGTCACGTTCGGGCCGTAGCCAGGCCCACATGCGACACCGGCTAGGCGCGCTGTTCTTTGGGACGCGTGGCGAGCGCTGGAATCGGCGCGAACAGGCTGTGCGAGCTCCAAGGCCGCACCAAACTGAACTCCAGGGAATTCCAATCGCACACCGGGATCGGCGCGGAACCGGCCCACTTGCGCACGAATTCCGACCACGCGCGCTCCGTTTGCGAAGCGGGAGCTGCTGCCTTGGGAAGGGCGCAGGCGTCCACGTCGAGCGCGCGTCGATTGCGGAATCCCGCCAAGCTGGCGCGCAGGGAGAAGTCTTCCATTTCGAACCCGGCAGCAAGTTCAGGATCGAAGCCGCCGATGCGTTCGATCACGCTGCGCTGCACGAGCACCATGGGAGACTGGACTTGGCGCGCTAGTTCGTAGCGCTGGTGGAAGCCCTGTGCGCGTTGTGCAAACGTCTGCGGCGCGTCGCTAGGGCTCGCGGCGCTGGACTCGTCCATTGCGGCGATCACGCCGCTGCTGCCGTCGACATCGCCGTGGCGCGCGAGGCGCTCGAGCCACCCGGTTTGGGGCCGAGAACGGACGTCCAGGATGGCCAGCCGGTCGCCGCGCGCCAATGCCAAGGCGTGATTCCATGACGCAGCAAGGCCCAGCGCACGCGCATTGGTGAGCAGTGCGATGTCGGGCACTTGTGCGAGCAAGTGCGCGCTGCCGTCGGTGGATGCATCGTCCACCCACAAGATTTCGACCGGCGCGCCCTTGGGCAAGCTGGAGCGCAGGGAGGAAAGGAAAGCTTCGATCTGGCTGCCTTGGTCGCGGGCGACCACGACGATCGAAGTCAACACATCCATTCGCGGCGCGCGGTCCAGAGCCGCCAAGGGGTTGTCTCGCTCGAGTTCCAAGACCAAACCGCTGAGCAGGCCGATGTTCTGCAGTCTACTGCGCAACGGGCGCAGGGCTTCGAAGGTGTGGGTTTCCGCCGGCAACTGGTTGTTCGATTGATCGCCAGATTCGTTGCCCAGGGCCTTCCAGCTGCGAAGCGTTTCACGCACCTTTTGCAACTGTGGATGGAAGGCCTCGATTTCCTTGCGCGCAGTGAGCAGCAGCGCCGGTGAGGGCGTTTGACCGCGCGTGAACCAGAGAATCGAGTTCTGGCGATGCTTGCGCCACATACGCGCGCAGGCTTGTCCCAAGCGCACTTGCTTGGCGAGCCAGTCGTCCAAGTTGGCATCAAGGTGGTGCTCGCACTGCAAGTCGGCGCGGTACAGCACTCGCCAGCCGCGTTCGGTCAGGCGCCAACCCAGCTCCAAGTCGGCGCCAACGTCGGCGGGGAAGTGCGCGATGTCGAAGCCACCAGAGGCGAGCAAAGCGGCACTGGGCAGACTGAAATTGGTCGTGCTGAATGCATCCCAGCCGTGCACGGTGCGGTCCACCATGCGTTCGGGTTCGAACAGCAAGTGCAAGCGCGATGCGAGCTCTGCAAAGGCTGGATCGGCGGCGCCAGTCGCGAGCGTCGGCTGGCCCAATATGGCCGTTCGCGCGGGTTGGCGTTCGTGGGCCTCCAAGTGACCCTCGAGCAGGGTCGCTGGCGGGCGCGCCGCTTCATCGAGGAACAAGATCAGGGGCGCGCGGGCTTTTTGAACGGCCAAGTTGCGTGCAGGCCATGGTCCGCCGCCCGGCAAGTCGAACGTGCGCAGGCAGAATTCATGGTCGTTGGCCTCGTTGGTTGCCCCTGGGAGTGTGCTCGTTCGTGCAAGCGCAGACGTGGTTTGGCAAACCTCTGGGCTAGAAACGCCCGGTTGTGCTGCGTCGCCGTAGCGCACGAGCAGCACCTCGAACAGTCGCGGGGCCAACGTTTGCCGCTCGAGTGCCTCCAACAAAGCGTCGGGATCGTTCGAATGCGCGGGGACTACAACCACGACCGAGAGATCGGGCTTTTCGGCCGAAGCCGAATCCAAAGGGTCCGCTTGTGTCATCGCTGCGTGGCTCGCAGCCAAGGGAATCGTCTGGCGCGGGAAAAGCCCTGAAGCCCGCCGCGGGGTGATCCCGCGTTCGAGATCGAGTGGCGCGCCGGTGGGCCCGCTAGCGACTTTTCCGTGCACAGCGAGGGCCTTGGCGGCCTAGCCAGATGGGTGCGCTGCGCTTGCTCGCTGGGTGTCGAAAAATGCAACAGGCGTTGCACAACGCGACACCTGGTGGGTGTAGCCAAAGACGACGAACCGCCTTGCGGTGATGTTGCAGAGGTGAAAAGCATCCGTGCGTCGGCGGCACGGCGCTTGCATTCCAGGCTCAACCCTCACCATGCCGACCCTCGCACTTGCGCCCTTGTGGGCTTGCGCAAACGCACCTGTTTCAACTCTGGAGCGAACTTTAGGTGGAACCGAGGGACCGGACTTCACTCGGTACCTGCTCGTGTGCGGGTCGCTGGTCGTCGCCATTGTGCTACTCGGATTGGGCTTTCGGCGCTGGATTGGGGCACGCGTTTCCGCGCGCGCCGCCCAGCGATCGCTGCGTGTCATCGACGTGCTTCCCCTAGGACCCAAGCAACGGCTAGCGGTTGTGCGCTGCTATGACCGCACTTTTCTGCTTGGGCTCGGTGACCGCGAGGTCTCGCTGGTCACGGAACTTGACCCGGGTCTCGGCTCCAAGAATGAAGCAGCCCCTTCGCTGCCCGATTCCATGGCCTTTGCGGCGCAATTGGCGCGCGCCAACGCCGCTGAAAACCCCATTTCCACTGCGGAAGACCCGGTCATCGTTCCTCCCGCAAGTCCGACCGGCGTGAAGCCACCCAAATCAGGTTGGATCGGATGAGCAAATTCTTGGGATGGATGCTGCTCGCGACCGTGGGTGGACTTGCCCGGCCCGCGCCAGCTGCGCAGTCGCCGGCGCTGGAACCCTCGACAAAGGCACAAGCCGCGATCGTCGCACCTGACTTGGAACCAGGCGCAATCGCTCTGGAGCCGGTCGAAACGCTTGGTTCGAGCGTCGAAAACGCGCTGGGCAGCGCGGCTGCCAAGGCCGCGGACTCGAAACTTTCGACGGCCGTCGAAGTCGCCATTCTGCTGACCGTGTTGTCGGTGCTACCGGCGGTGTTGATCACGGTCACCAGTTTCACCCGCATCGTGATTGTGCTTTCGTTCGTTCGGCGTGCACTGTCGACCAACGAACTGCCGCCGACGCCGGTTGTCATCGGACTATCCCTGTTCTTGACGACCTTTGTGATGGCGCCAGTCGGCACGCGCATCTGGCAAAAAGCCTGGCAACCCTACCAGCAGGAGCAGGTGTCGCTGCAGACAGCCGGCGCCGTTGCTTGGAACGAGATGTCTCAGTTCCTAGTCGCCAACACGCGCGAAAGCGAATTGAAGCTGTTCGCGGACTTGGCCGATTTCGAGCCCACCGAGGCCGGACAACGTCCGCCGCTGCGCGTGGTCGTGCCCGCTTTCGTACTCAGCGAACTGAAGACGGCCTTCCAAATGGGCTTTCTGCTGTTCCTGCCGTTCTTGGTGGTGGACCTGGTGATTTCAACGGTCCTGCTCTCGATGGGCATGTTCATGTTGCCACCGGTGATGATCTCGACACCGTTCAAGATCCTCCTATTCGTGTTGGTCGACGGTTGGCACTTGGTGTGCCAATCCCTGGTCACTTCCTTCCAAGCCACCTGATCGAGACCAGCACACCAACGCCATGGACAGCCTCGATTTGCGCGTCGTCGACTTGGCCCGCGACATGCTCATGACCACCTTGATCGTGGCCGGTCCCGCGTTGATCGCGGGTCTGGTGGTGGGGCTCTCGGTCAGCTTGTTCCAAGCCCTGACTTCGATCCAGGAACAGACCCTGAGCTTGGTGCCCAAGGTCTTGGCCACCATGGGCGTTGTGCTGGTGCTCCTGGCGCCGCTGATTCAAATCTTGCGCGACTACACCGAGCGCGTTTTCGAGAGCCTGACGGAGTTCGGGCTGTCGTGATGCCGCCATGTTCACCACCGGAACATTGACTGCCTTTGGTCTGTACATGGTGCGCACCAGCGCCATGGTGCTGGCCTCTCCTGCGCTGGGATCCGCGCACAACTTTGCCGCGGCCAAGGTCGGACTGATCGCGATCCTCAGCCTGGTCTTCTACCTGTCCACGGGTTTTCCCTTGGTGGAGGATGTCGGAGCCGTCGAATTCGCGGCCTTGGCCATGCGCGAGTTGCTGATCGGGTTCGCTTTGGCCATGGTGCTGCAGCTGGCCATGATGGTCGTGCGCATTTCCGGCGACCTGATCGGAAACGAGATGGGCTTGACCATGGCCGGTGTCGCCGATCCGGTGACAGGCGTTTCGACGCCGCTGGTTGCGCAAATGTACGAGGGACTGTTCCTCATCGGGCTGTTTGCCATCGATGGGCATCACGTGCTCCTGCGAGGACTGTTCGATTCCTTTGATCGCGCTCCCGTGGGCCAAGTGGAATTGTCCGCGGCGCTGGGAGAAAACATGGTGCGCCTGTTCTCGGAGATGTTTCGTGCCGGGCTCGTGTTCGCCGCTCCCACGATGGTGTTTTTGACCCTGGTCTCGCTGTTGATCGGCCTGATCGGGCGCGCGGTTCCTCAAGTGCACGTCATGGAGCTGGGCTTTTCGCTGCGCGTCATCGGAGCCCTGGTCGCCATGTATACGTTCGCCCCGCTGCTCGGGCCGGCCATGGGCCGACTGTACGAACAGATCGAAGCTGCGACGAAGCAAGTCCTGCTGGTCGTCGAGGGCTGATCCATGGCAGAGCAAGAGCAAGACCAACGCACCGAGCAAGCCACGCCACGCCGGCGGGCGCAAGCTCGCGAGGAAGGCCAAGTGGCGCTCTCGTCCGAGCTGGTCGTGGCATTGTTGGCACTGGCTTGGCTCGTGGCTCTGGCCGTAGGCGGCGGCGCCCTAGCGCGTAGCATGGGCTCGGGCATCGAGGGGGGGCTAGCGACCCTGGGCGCACTGGGCCGGGATACCTGGAGCGTGCAGTCGATCGCGAAGCTGTTGGTCGATGTCGCGCGCAACATATTGACGCCGCTCGCCGCCCTGGTTCTGCCCTTGGTGCTCTTGGGCTTTTTCGTGAGCTATGGCCAGATCGGTTTTCAGCTCGTACCCAAAGCCATCGAACTCGACTTCTCGAAGGTGAGTCCCGCCAAAGGCTGGGGGCGCATCGCGGACAAGCAAGCGCTGATTCGCGTCGGTCTGGCCCTGGCCAAGATCGTGGCCCTGACCTGCGTCGTAGGCGGCGTGGCGTGGTCGAAAATCGGCGTAGCCACAGGGCTCGCGGACCAAGAAGTAGGTCCCGTGCTCGCGGGCGCCGGGCACATCGTGTTTTCGTGCTCAGTCGCGGCCGTCATCGCCATTTTGGTTTTGGCCTTGGCCGACCTGGGCTTTCAGAAGCTGCGCCACGAGCGCAATTTGCGCATGACGCGCAACGAAGTGCGCGAAGAAGTGCGCAACATGGAAGGGGATCCGCATGTCCGTGCGCGTGTCCGCCGCATCCAGCGCGAAATGGCTCGGCGTCGCATGCTGGCGGACGTACCCAAAGCTACGGTCGTAATCACCAACCCGACCCACGTAGCCGTGGCCATTCGCTACGAGCGCGCGCCGGAACATGGGTCGCCAGGAAGCGTCAATCGCGCGCCCAAGGTCGTCGCCAAGGGCGTGGAGCTGGTAGCGCTGCGCATTCGCGAAACCGCGCTCGGTGCTGGAGTCCCCGTACATGAGGATCCGCCCTTGGCGCGCGCGTTGCACGCGCAGTGCGAGATCGGCGACGAGATTCCGGTGGGTCTCTACAAAGCCGTGGCCGGAGTTTTGGCCTACGTCTACCGCCTGCGCAGCAAGGGCTCGCGTTCCGCCGCACATCGGCTTCCCTCACCCGTGAGTCGCTGACGAGCTGAGCCATGGCCAAACCTAGTCCCACGAGTGTCTTGCCCAGCAGTGGATTCCTGACGCGGTATGCGGAGTGGATCGCCGCCGTCGGCGTGTTGGGGCTATTGCTCACGCTGCTGGCTCCGCTGGCGCCGTGGGTCCTGGACTTACTGCTAGCCCTGAATCTGGGGCTATCGATGCTGCTGCTCATGGCGACCATGCACGCCAAGCGCGCAGACGAGCTTTCTGCGTTTCCGACTTTGCTGTTGTTTGCCACCTTGTTCCGGCTCGGCCTAAACGTGGCGAGTACGCGCGTGATCATTTCCGGGGGTGAAGCTGGCACCATCATCCAGGCCTTCGGCAACTACGTAGCCGGCGAAAGCCTCGCTGTCGGAATGGCCGTGTTCATGGTCTTGATCGTGATTCAATTCATGGTCATTACCAAGGGCTCCGGACGCATCAGCGAAGTGGCTGCGCGCTTCGTTTTGGACGCCATGCCCGGCAAGCAAATGGCCATCGATGCCGACTTGAACGGCGGCCTGATCGATGCCGACGAGGCCCGGCAACGCCGTGGACGCATTGCCAAAGAGGCCGAGTTCTACGGGGCCATGGACGGTGCCTCGAAGTTCGTACGCGGGGATGCGATCGCGGGGTTGTTGATTACGGCGCTCAACTTAGTTGGAGGCATCGTGCTCGCGGCGTACCACGGCATGGGCCTGTCCGAGGCAGTGGAACGCTATTCGATGCTGACCATCGGTGACGGCCTGGTGAGCCAGGTACCGGCGCTCTTGGTGTCGACCGCGGCGGCCATCCTGGTCACGAAGGAGTCGGGCTCGCACGGACTGGGTTACAGCGTGCTCAGCCAGATGGGTGCATATCCCAAGGCCATTCTGATTGCCGCCGGCTCGCTGTTTGCCATCGGACTACTGCCGGGCATGCCCAGCGCGCCGTTCTTCGTGTTCGCGACCATCCTGGCCTTGTTGTGGCGCACGGGCAACGTCAACGCAACAAAAGTGAAGCGCGCGGCCGCGCTCGCGGCCGCGCCGGAACCAAAGCCCGAACCGAGCACCGCGGCCAGCGAGCGCGTCGACGAGTTGCTGCGCATCGATCGCATTGCGCTCGAAATCGGTTACCGGCTGATACCGCTGGTTCAGGACAACAATGGCGCCGGCATCCTGGAGCACATTGCCCAACTTCGTCGGCGCTTTGCAACGCGCGACGGTGTGGTCATTCCGCCAATCCGCATCAAAGACAACATCCGCATCGCGCCCAACGCCTACCGCTTGCTCATCGCTGGGCAGGAGGTCGCGCGCGGAGAAGTCGAGCCCGGTTCCGTAATGGCCATGGATGGTGGGGCGGCGAGTTCCCCGCTGCCCGGTAAGGCCGGGTCGGATCCGACTTTTGGGCTGCCCGCGATCTGGGTTCACGAATCGATGCGCGATGAAGCTGAAAGCAAAGGCTATACCTGGTCGATCCCGTCAGCGTCGTCGTGACGCATCTCTCGGAAGTGCTGCGCACTTCGATCGGCGAAATTCTCTCGCGGGACGACGTCAAGGAGCTGGTCTTAGGCGTCAAGAAGACTTCGCCGGCCG
>JAKFYL010000301.1 GCA_021730845.1 Planctomycetota bacterium
CCATGTCGAACATGCATGAACGCGTGCGCTCGGCCAAACTGAAGCTCGAAAATCGCATCCAGAATGCGCTCGCAGAGGGCGCGGACCCCGAGGTGATCGAGCAAGGACGCCTGGCCACGCAGGCCTTGGACGAAGCCGCTTCCACCGCGCTGGCGCAGTTGCACGACGGCTTGCTCCAGTCGCTGCACACGCTTCATGCAGGCGACGCCGGCGCTGCCCGCGAAGTCGAAGCAGCCATCGAACGCCCGCTGGCGGACGTGGCCAGCTTGCGCGAAAGCCTGGGCACGCGGCGCAGCGCGAACATGGATGCGAACGACTTGATCAAGCGCGTGCGCAACGCCCACGAGCAAATCGATTTGGCTCTGCAGAACGTGCTGGATAGCGCCGGCGCAAGCCCCAAGGGCTTTGACCTGGCGAGCTTCTCGGCCGAAGCCCTGCGGCGCGCAAGCCTGGAAAGCTAGGCCAACCTAGCCGTACGAAACCGGCCGATTCTCGCGCGCGAAGATCTACACGCTCGGGAAGCGGCCGGGGATCGCGGCCATGTGGCGGTAGCGTTCGCGCCGGCGCGCGACCAGTTCCTCGGGCTTGAGCCCGTCGAAGCCGCGCAGCTCGCGCAAGATAGTGCGCTGCACTTCGTCGATCGCCAATTGCGGCGCGCGGTGCGCGCCGCCGGGCGGCTCGGGAATCACGCCGTCGATCACACCCAGCTTGAGCAGGTCCTTGGAGGTCAGCTTCAAGGACTCGGCTGCATCGCTGGTGCGATCGCCGTCTTTCCACAGAATCGCCGCGCAACCCTCGGGGCTGATCACGGAGTAGTAGGCGTATTCCATCATCAGCACGCGGTCGCCGACGCCGATCCCCAGCGCGCCGCCGGAGCCGCCTTCGCCGATGACGATCACCAGCACCGGCACCTTCAGCGAGCACATGGCCATGATGTTCTCGGCGATCGCGGCGGCTTGGCCGCGCTCTTCGGCGCCGATGCCGGGGTAAGCCCCGGGAGTATTGATCCAGCACACGATCGGCAGACCCATGCGCTCGGCCAGCTTCATCTTGCGCAGCGCCTTGCGATAGCCCTCGGGGTGCGCGCAGCCGAAGTTGCACGCCAGTCGCTCCTTGGTCGTGCGGCCTTTGCGGTGGGCCACGAGCATGAAGCGCCGCTCCTTGAGCGTGGCCAGTCCGGTGACGATGGCCTTGTCGTCGGCGAAGGCCTTGTCGCCGTGCAGCTCGATGAACTCATCCAGCGCGGCGATCATGTCCATGGCCGCGGGGCGATCCGTGTGGCGCGCGACGTTGACCGTCTCCCAGGCGCCAATGTTGCGGTAGGTCTCCTCGGTGACGGCCTGCAGCCGGTTTTGGATCGCGCTGATCTCGGAAGAGATGTCCAGCCGCGTGCGCAGGGCGAGGGCCTGCAGCTCGGTCAGCTGCGATTCGAGTTCCTTGATCGGACGTTCGAACGATAGCCCGCTGGCGAGGCGCTCGCGCTGGGGCCGGGGAATGTCCTTGGTCAAAGCGTTTGTTCCTGAAGTGAGGATGTTGTTTCGGACGGGCTGGCGTGCTGGTTGCGTCAGAGCTGGCCCGCGGCACCCAAGCGGCACGCTCCTGGGCCAAGGACCACAGCTGCCATGCTCCCCCCGGGTGGGCCAAGGAGATTCAGGCGGAAGCGGATTTGGCGCCGGCGCGAAACTCGGGTGCCAGAGCCCCCCCATCCTCGGGGAAGACCCCAGCCTTGTTCAACCCTTCGTCGCCCGTCCACGGATTCCTTACTGGGGATGGGACTCCGGGTCCTAGAAACGCTACGCTCCCCCCGCAGGCGGGGCCTGGTCCGTTTTGGGCCCCCATCCGTAGTGGTCTGCTAGAAAAGACCATCCGTACCAAGAGGTCTGGCCGGGCCCCGCGGGATGCCCCGCAGGCCACCCTCCCCTACCCAAGAGCCGCTTTTCGATTTCCTTGAGCACTCCCCCGATGCAATCCAACGGCACCGCGCGCACAGCCGCCGCGCTCTTGCAGCCCATGGCGCGTCCATGGCGGGTTGAGATTTTCGCACGCGAGCCCGCTGTCGACAGCAAGGCACACGGCGCGCTCAAGCGTTTGCACGAAGCCGGGACAAGTTCCGTGCGCAGTGTGCGCGTGGGACGCGGCTACTTGCTCTCGCCGCTCCTAGCCGCGCGCACGGTCCAAACCATCGTCGAGCGCTTGCTCGTCGATCCGGTGCTTGATCGCGCCACGCTGCTGGCTCCAAGCGACGACGCTGCCCCGCTCGCGCCGGGCGTGCACCGTTTGTGCATCGCGCGCAAGCCCGGCGTCATGGACCCCGTCGCCAGCAGTGTCATGCGCGCGCTGCGCCGTTCGTTGCTCGCGGACAAGCCCGAAGAAACCGCGCGCGTGGGTTACTTCCAGGTGATCGAACTCGAGGGCGCGCTGAGCCGCGCGGAGCTGGAGCGCATCGCCAGGCAACTCTTTGCCAACGACGTGGTGGACGACATTCACCTGGACGCGAGTGTGCTCATGCTGCCCGCGCCGGCAAAGGCCAAGGCGCGCTCGGCCATGTCCGTTCCGCTGCGCCATCTGGACGAAAGCGCGCTCTTGGAATTGTCGCGCGCAGGGCAGCTCAGCTTGAGCGCAACGGAAATGCGCGCCATCCAAGCGCACTACCAAGAGCTGGGCCGCGAACCCAGCGCCTGCGAGCTGGAAACCATCGCTCAAACCTGGAGTGAGCACTGCAAGCACAAGACCTTCACCGGCCGCATCGATTTCGACGGCGAATTGATCGACAACCTGCTCAAGCAGACCATCAAGCGCGCCACGCTCGAACTGAACAAGCCCTGGTGCGTGAGCGTGTTCCACGACAACGCGGGCATCATCGAATTCTTGCCGGCTTCGAGCTCCGGCTCGGGCGACGCTGGCGGCACGGGCTGGAACGTGTGCTTCAAGGTAGAGACGCACAACCACCCCAGCGCCATCGATCCATTCGGCGGCGCCGGAACGGGAGTTGGCGGAGTCATCCGCGACATTTTGGGCGTGGGACTGGGCGCAAAACCCATCGCCACGACGGATGCGTTCTTCGTCGGACCGCTGGATTTGCCTGCTAGCCAAGTGCCCAAGGGCTGCATGCACCCCGCGCGCATCCTGCGCGGCGTGGTGGCGGGCGTGCGCGATTACGGCAACCCGATGGGCATTCCGACCGTGAACGGCGGCCTTTGGACCCACGCACGCTACGTCGGCAATCCCTTGGTGTACGCCGGCACCGTGGGACTCTTGCCGGCCGCGTGCTCGTTCAAGTCGGTCCAAAAGCACGACCGCATCGTCGTGGTCGGCGGCCGCACGGGCCGCGACGGCATCCACGGCGCCACTTTCTCTTCGATCGAACTGGCCGAGGAATCGCAGGTGGTCTCCAGCTCGGCCGTGCAAATCGGCGACCCGATCACCGAGAAGCGCGTGCAGGATGCCTTGCTCCTGGCGCGCGATCTGGGATTGTACCGCGCCATCACGGACTGCGGCGCCGGCGGGCTGTCCTCGGCCGTGGGCGAAATGGGCGCCGAACTGGGAGCGCGCGTGCACCTCGAGCGCGTGCCGCTCAAGTACCCGGGCCTAGCGGCGCACGAGATTTGGATCAGCGAGGCGCAAGAGCGCATGGTGCTGGCGGTCGATCCCGCGCAGCTTGCGGCGCTGCTGGCGATCTTCGAAGCGGAGGACTGCGACGCCACCGACATCGGCGAGTTCACCGGCAACGGGCGCCTGGAACTACTCGACGACGGCGAGCGCGTCGGCGATCTGGACATGCACTTCTTGCACGAAGGCACGCCGAGGCCCGTGCGCCGCGCGACGGCCAGGGCGCCGCGCCAAGAAGACCTGTCCGTTCCCGCCTGCGCCGATCCGGCGCGCATGCTGCACATGCTGCTGGCCCACCCGGACGTTTCCAGCCGCGAGTGGATCGTGCGCCAGTACGACCACGAAGTGCAGGGAACTTCGGTGATCAAACCGCATGTGGGCGCGCGCGGCGACGGTCCGGGCAATGCGAGCGTGCTGCAACCGCTGTGGGATTCCGCGCGCGGCATCGCCATCGCCTGCGGCGCGAGCCCGCGCTACGGCTTGCTCGATCCGTGGGCCATGGCCACGGCCTCGATCGACGAAGCGCTGCGCAACGCGGTCGCCGTCGGCGGCGACCCCGAGCAAACCGCCATTCTGGACAACTTCTCCTGGGGCAACTGCGAGAAGCCCGAGCACTTGGGCGACTTGGTGCTTGCCTCGCGCGCCTGCTACGCCGCGGCCAAGGCCTTTGGCACGCCGTTCATCTCCGGGAAAGACAGCCTCAACAACGAATTCAAGACCGCCAGCGGCACGATCGCCATTCCGCCCACCCTGTACGTGTCCGCCTTGGCGATCGTTCCCGACGTGGCGCGCTCGGTCACCATGGACCTCAAGCGCTCCGGAAACGTGCTGTACATCGTCGGCATGACCCACGCCGAGCTCGGCGCCAGCGTGTACTTCGAACAATTGGGCCGCGAGCAAGGCCGCGTGCCCCGGCCGGATCTCGCTTTGGCGCCGGCCGCGCTGCGCGCGGTGCACCGCGCGATCGCCACAGGGCTCGTGCGCGCGTGTCACGACTTGTCCGAGGGGGGCCTGGCGGTCGCGGCGGCCGAAATGGCGTTCGCGGGCGATTTGGGCCTGGATGTGGACCTGGAGCGCATGCCGCTCGCTCCCCTGCCGGACAAGGCCGACGAGCTCGCCGTGCGCCTTTTCTCGGAAAGCTGCACGCGCTTTTTGATCGAAGTCGAGCCCGAACACTGCGCGGCGTTCGAAGCCCTGTTCGCCCGGCTCGATCTGGCTCGCCTGGGCACGGTGACCGCCAGCGGACGGCTGGTTTTGCGCTCCGGTGCGCGCGTCGTGCTCGAGTCGCCGCTGGAATCATTGCGCAGCGCCCACCACGGAGGGTTCCAGGGATGACCAAAGCATTGCTCTTGCGCACGGCCGGCACGAATTGCGACCGCGAAACCCAGCGCGCCTTGGAGCTCGCTGGTGCCAAGGTCGAACGCGTGCACGTCAAGCGCCTGATCGAAACGCCCGCGCTGCTTTCTTCGGCAAGTTTGCTGGTCTTGCCCGGCGGCTTCAGCTACGGCGACGACGTCGCCGCGGGCAGACTGCTTGGTTTCGAACTGCGCCAGTTCTTGAGCACGCCGCTGGCGCGCTTTGTCGAGCAGGGCGGCCATGTCCTGGGCGTGTGCAACGGCTTTCAGGTGCTGGTCGACAGCGGATTGTTCGAGCCCGCGGGTGCAGAGCGCTCGCTGGCCCTAGGGCCCAACGAGTCGGCGCGCTTTGAGTGCCGCTGGGTGGTGCTCGAGCCCGCGAAATGCCAAGCCAAGTGGCTAGCGGCACTGGGCCCCTTGCCCATGCCCTCGGCACACGGCGAAGGCCGCTTCACCGTGCGCGACGCCCAAACCCTGGCGCTCCTAGAATCCTCCGGCCGCGTGGCTCTGCGCTACGCCAAAGCTCCCGGAGAGAGCGAGTACCCAAGCTCGCCCAATGGCTCGGTGGGACGCATCGCCGGCATCTGCGACGCCACGGGCCGCGTGCTGGGTTTGATGCCCCACCCCGAGCGCAACATCACAGCTTGGCACTTGCCCGACTGGACGCGGCGCGCGCCGCGACGCGAGGGCGAGGGCCTGGCCTTTTACCGCGGACTCGTGACGGCGGCGCAAGCCGCCAGGCCCACCTAGAGCGCCGCGCCCTTGTTTCGATTCCACATTTCCTGATCGTTCCTCGCATCTGCTTCAACACAACCTGGATATCCACATGCGCCTTCGCACCTGCATCACCATCGCTTGCCTCACTGCCCTTCCGTTCACCGCCGGCTGCCTGGCCGCGGGAGTGGTCGGCGGCGTCGTGCTCAGCCAAGAGCTGCTCGACAACAACACCTACGTAAGCCACTTGAACCTGGACACGCGCGACGCTTGGCCGACGGTCAAGACCTGCCTCGCGGATTGGTCCCTGGAAGTGATCGAAGTCGACGACAACGCGCGCATCGCCAAAGCCGAAATCGACGGATCCAAGATCGTGGTCGCAGTGGAGGCCTACGACCTCAACAAGAGCGTCATGAAAGTCAGCGCGCGCAAGTTCGGCGTGAGCAACGGCGAAATGGCCCAGCTCATCACCGAGCGATTGCACTCGCGCATGCACTAGGAGCGCGTTCCCGGCACTGCGCCGCGGGCACGAGGCCTAGCACAGAGCAATGCAGCCAACCGATTTGCGCCTGGCGATCGGAACCATCGCCAAGCCCGCTGGGGCCGCAGCGTGATCATGGTCTGAAGGATCGACTTGGGCCACGTTCATGCTGGGAACTCCAAGAACTTGGGTTCGAACCTGTTCGCCACTTGCAAGTAGGTGGCGGCGATGAGCCATAATTGATCGACGGCAACTCAAGCCGATTGGCTAATGACTACTTGGGCGTTGGAACGTCCCATCCGTTCGCCATGGCCGTTGCTTCAACTTGCTTGTAGATTTGTGCCCACAATTCGGGGTCGCAGCCCTCGGGTCCCGTCTTCGTGTAGTTTCCCGTGATCGCGAGTGCTGCCTGATTCGCGAGTTTCGGATCGTTCAAGGCGAACAAGAGTGTCTTCAGCGCGGGTTTGGAGTCCCCCTGGGGCCATGTCTGCTTGGAAGTCAGGAACGAGCCTAAGACTCCACCAACCGAGGCCGGGATGGTAGGAGAGTACACCAACGCTTCCGCATATTCCCAGGCTTGCATCGCAGACGCGCCTGGATCGGCGGGCTGCGCTGTAGGCGAATTCTCGCCTAGCCACATGGTGGAAGCCAGGTACAGACTGGTCGCGGCGGCGCGCTGCACCTGGACCTCTGAACCGCCGTACTTTCCCAGGCCACCTTCTTGCAGAATGGAGGCAATATGAGAATTACCGCGCCGAATGAACAATTCCGCAAGCAAGATGCACTGGGCAGAAGAGGTACCATCGAACAACAGCTCGGGTTCGTAGGAAGCTTCGAGCGCTCGGACCCAAGCGGGATCCGTGAGGTCGATGGCTTCCACCATGGTTACCTGCAGCATGCTTTCGCGCATTCGATGGCACGCCGGCTCGTATTGAGCCAGGAACGCCAGCGCCTTTGATCCCGGTCGCGCGTGGAGCACACCAGCGCAGACCAGCGCGGTTTGCGCGAAAGACCTATCTGGGTCTTTGCACACCCAATCTGACAGATGTCTGGCGTCTACCATGGATAGGTCAAGCGACTTCAGACAGTCCCGAATCTCAGCGTACGTGGAGCTCGCAATGTGGGCATTTGGCAAGTCTGGGCGCAGGCATGCCTCGGCTCGCTGAAGTGCTTCTAAGAAGCTTAGCTGGTCGGGTACGCTCGTCGGGGTCGTGCCAGCCAAAGCGGGCGCAGAGGACGTTTCGATTCGCCTGGAACCGTCGTCGACACTAGGTTCCAGTCGAACACCACCTAATTCGGATTCGTTGTTCGCGCGCGCTGCATGACGCGCACTTGACTCCGACGGTGACGCTCGATTCAGCCTGCGCTCCAAAAAGACCAGGAGAGCAACGACCACTCCAATGAGCACAAGCACACGCTTGTGATTGCCCTTACGCCTCAGCATGGTGCTCACGCTTGAACGAGGTCCGAATGCGCCATAAAGACGGACTGGATGAGAAGTTGCGGAGACAACACGGGTGCCAGATCAACTGGCCGTGCCAGCAAAGGATCGTGGCGATCGGTTGTCTTCGTCCAACGCGAAAAAAACAGTCGCACGTTTCGAGGATCTGCTAGTGGGGGTCAAAACATGGGCCGGAGGCAACACACTCCATGACGAGGTGGTTGCAAGTAATCGTTCCGGCGAAGGCACAACCAGAAGCTGCGCAGTAGCGTACCTCGGCCTGGTAGTACTTCGGCAAGTTGGTGGAATACTTGAAAACGTTACCGGGGAGGCAGATGCGCACACTCATCGGTATGTGGTATTCGCGACAGCAGCCCGAACAGTCAGTGGCTTCTGCGTGGCAGCCGCCCTCTGCCCCGACCGTACCCTGCGCAAACACACAGTCGTTGGATGCGGGTTGCGCTGGCACCGGGGGGTAAAAAGGCAACAGGGCAAAACAGGCGGCAACGAATAGTGACTTGGAGCTGGCAAGGATGTGCATCACGTTTTCAGTGGTAGGTAGTTTCAGGAATACTTCTAGGCCGACATGCATGGCACCCGCTTTGCATGACGCCGCACAACAGGAGCTGATGGTAGCCTGGCTCCTGGCTTGTGAGCGTGCCGGAACAGGAACAGGAACAGGACTACAACTCCATTGGCGGCAATGGTTTAGATTCACCTGTCAGGAATGATTTTTTCTTGCAAACCAACCCGACATGGAGGTCTTTTTCCAACGGAACTGCGGATGCGGACTATGCGCCCGACTGATCGGCCCGCCCCGCGGCCGCTGGGGTCTTGTGCGCGGGCGGCTTGCTGGCAGGCGTACCGGCCTTGGCGTCCTTGCGACGCTGGCCGGCGCAGGCGCGGCAATAGCCCAACAATCGATGCGTGTGATTGACCAATTCGAAGCCCTTGTCGGCGCAAATGCCGTTTTGCAGGGCTTCGATGCGGCTGTCGTGGAATTCTTCGATCTTGCCGCAGTCGAGGCAAATCATGTGGTCGTGGTGCCGGTGACCGAGCACGTGCTCGTACAAGAGCTCGCCACGGCCCACGTCCAAGGCCGCGATGAATTCCCCCTCTTGGAGCAAGGCCAAGGTGCGATACACCGTGGCGCGCGAGACCTTGGCCGTCGACTCGCTGGCTAGCCAGCGATAGAGCTGCTCAGCCGAAAAGTGTTCGTGCGTCGCGAACGCGCGCTCGAGAATCGTGCGCCGCTGGGCGGTGAGCTTGAGCGAGCGTTTGCGCAGAAACGCGTCGAAGGCCTTGGCGATCGCATCCTGTTTCATTCGCCTTGCATTCCCAAGCGACGCGCACCGGGCGCAAGTCCACCGCCGCGAAGCTCGAACTCCGCATGCTCTCCTCCCGCGGCTTGCGGGGAAGCGCGCCTGGGGCGCGCCAAGCCGATGTCGCGGCGCGCGAACTTTCCTTCCCAGCGGATCGCATCGAGAGCACTGTAAGCCGCGCTGCGGGCCGCTTCGATCGAACCGCCCAGGGCCGTGATGCACAACACGCGGCCGCCGTCGGTCTTGACTTGGTCGCCGTGCGGAGCGGCCGCCGAAAGCGGCGCCAGGCGCGTTCCGGCGTGAAACACGACCACGTCCGCAATTTGCTCGGCCTGCTCGAGTCCGGAGATGGGATCGCCTTTCTTGACCGCACCCGGGTAGCCTTCGCTCGCGGCAACGACGCCGACCGAGCAGCGCGCATCCCACTTGGGTCCTTCGAGTTCGGACAGCTTGCCCTGTGCGGCTGCCAGCATGTACGGCAAAAGGTCCGCCTCCAGACGCCGCAGGCACACCTGCGTTTCGGGATCGCCGAAGCGGCAGTTGTATTCCAGGACCTTGGGACCGCTGTCGGTCAGCATCAAGCCCACGAACAGTACGCCCCGGTATTCGATCTCCTCGCGGCGCAGTCCATCCAACGTGGGCAAGAGCACGTGCTGCTCGATCTGTCGTAGCAGCCGTTTGTGCAACTGCGGCACCGGCGAATAGCCGCCCATGCCGCCCGTGTTGGGACCCGTGTCGCCGTCCCCCACTTGCTTGTGATCCATCACCGGATCCAAGACCAGCAGCGCCTCGCCGTCGGTGATGGCGAGCACCGAAACTTCCTCACCGGCCAGGAATTCTTCGATCACCACGCTCGCGCCGGCTTCGCCCAGCTTCTTTTCTTCCATGATGGCGTCGATGGCCGCGCACGCTTCGCGCGCATTCTCGGCCACCACGACGCCCTTGCCAGCGGCCAGCCCATCGGCCTTGATCACCTGCGGCCACTGGCTGCAGCCCTCCAAGTAGCTCTTGGCCGCGCCCGAGCGATCGAAGCGGCGCCACAAACCCGTGGGAATGCGGTGACGGGTGAGGAATTCCTTGGCGAAAGCCTTGGAACCCTCCAGCCGTGCGCCCGAGGCTCCCGGGCCGAAGACCAGTACGCCCAGTTTGCGCAAGCGATCACTCAAGCCTTGGACGAGCGGACCTTCCGGACCCACGACGACCAGGTCCACGCGCTCGGCCTGCGCCAGTCGCACGAGCGCCTCGACATCCGTTGCCGCCACGGGGTGATTGGTTGCCAGCCGAGCAGTGCCCGCGTTGCCGGGCGCGCACAGGATCGGGCCCGCCAGCGGCGATTGAGCAAGCTTCCACACCAGCGCGTGCTCACGTCCGCCGCCGCCGACCACCAAGATCTTCTTTTTCTGCGCCATGCTGGTTGTGCTCTTGGTTCGTCGCGAATCGTGCCGGGAATGCTGCGTGAGCTCCAAGAACGCGCCGCGCGGCGGATCACGGGGTCGGTGACGCGTTCCGGGCTGGCCTTGCGCCCTACCCGGAAAGCGCCGCGCGCTACCCACTTGAGGGTAACTTGCCCGGGCTAGAGGATCAAAACCAGGCGCCCAAGCCGCGCGCGTCGCAAACCAGTGCGACTCGCACAACGCGCCTCGGTAGGCTACCTTGCTCGCATAGCGGGGAGTACCTCAGCTGGTAGAGGCGAAGCTTTGGGTGCTTCGAGCCGCGGGTTCGAATCCCGTCTCCCCGATTTTCGCCTGGCCGCTGGCGGACTTGTGGTCACTCGCGCCTTTGGAGCCGCTAGCACGCTTGTGACCACTGGCGCCCTTGGGGTGCCCACTTCAAGCACTTCCCAAAGCCCCCCCCGGCCGTGAGCCAGGGCGCCGGGCTGCGCTGGGCGCAACCACTGCCGTCCTCCAACGTGCCCTTATTCCCAAGGGCCTTCCTTCGATACGTAGATGAAGGACTTCCCGTCGAAACGGTAGAGCCCCCCAAACGCGCCCGCCCACAGCGTTCCGTCTCGGTCCTCGAAAGCGCACTGCACGGCTCCGCTGTCCAGACCGCTGCTGGTGTGGAAGTTCACGAAGTCCTTGCCGTCGTAGCGGTACAAGCCGTGCTGCTCGACGGAGAACCAGATGTTTCCGTCGCTGTCCTTGCCCACGTCCCAGGCCTCGGTGCCGCGCACGCCGTGCGTCTCGCCAAAATGCGTGAACCCTTCCTTGTCCATGCGGCACACGCCGTTGTGATGCGTCGCGAACCAAAAGCGCCCCTGACCGTCCTCGAGAATGCAGTTCACGGCGTCGCTGCACAGGCCGTCTCTTACGGAGATGCTCTCGAGCGTGGCGCCGTCGTACACGAGGGCACCCCCATTGTTCCCAAACCAAAGGCGTCCCTGGCTGTCTTCCATGATGCAATAGACGATCGCGTCGCTGGTGACGCCCCGGTCGTAGTCGGGCTCGGACTTGGGCAGGTCGAAGGTGGCAAACGTCACGCCGTCAAAGCGGCTAACGCCCCCCAAGGTGCCGATCCAGATCGTGCCTTTGCGGTCGATGGCCAGCCCCCAAACGTCGTTGTGAACCAGACCGTCCGCTGTCGTGTAGTTCGTGAACGACTCCCCGCTCCACTTGGACAGGCCCCCGTCTGTGCCGAACCAGACATTGCCTTGCTTGTCCTCCTTGATCCCCCTGACCGCGACGCCACCGAAGCCATTGTGCGTGGAAAACTGCTCGAGCGTGTTGCCGCGACGGCGGAAGACTCCGTCTCCGTTGGTACCAAGCCACAAGTCGCCGCGCGCGTCCTTGAAAATGCGCCGCACGAACTCGGAAATCGGTCGTCTGGCGGCGGGCGCCGCTTTTTCGGGGGCGGCTGCGGTGACTTCGGACGGTAGCGCGTGCTTGACGCCTAGGTCCGTGTCTTGCTGGACCTCTTGAATGTCGGGCCCTTGCTCCTTTGGTGTGTCGCAGCCCCGTAGCCCCAGGAGTGACGCGCCCAACAAAACGAAACTCGAGACACCTGCTCGAAACGGGCGATTCGAAGCGTAACCGCGCGAGCGGACGGCCGGTGTGAAACGAGGCATCAATGTTTCCTAGCCGGTCACTCTAGCCAAACAAGCGCTCCGTTCCTCCGCGGCCGGACGGCGAAACCGCCTCGGCCGCGAGGAACCATAACTCGCAAGGCGCGAGCTGCTACTGCTTGCGCGTGCTCTTGATGGTCATCACCTTCACTTCGCCTGTCGGCGGGATGGTGTCGTACATCTCGGCTTCGACTTCGTTGGCTCCCTTTTGGCGCCAGACCATGCGGAACGGCCTCTCGCCGGCCACATCTACCATCGTGCCCTTGGTTTCGATGTCGCCGCTAGCGTTCTTCGGTCCGCGCGAGAAGATCGGCCAGGTGCTCATCGAATCCATCCAAACCGACACGTATTCCTTCTTCATGTTGTCGTAGCCCATGAGCGAGACGCCTTCCATCTTCATGCCCATCATGCTGAACTCGATCTCCTCGAGAATGTAACGACCGCCGAGCAAACTCTTGGTCGTGCGCGTGCCCTTGGTCTCCATGGACGGCATGCCGGGCATGCTCACCACGTAGCTGTCCTCCCAAGTGCCGGCGAGCTTGGCCAGCTCGGCGTGCGCCGCGCCAGGAGCGGCCAGCTCAGCCATACGAGCCATCATGGCCGGGTCCATCATGCCGGCATCAGCCGGGGGAGCGGCGCGATCTTGGCGAGCGGAGACCACGTGCGTGGTGGCAAATGCCGTGCAGGCAACGAGAGCCGCAGCGCCGGTAAGCAGGCGAAGTGATTTCACAGTCGATTTCCTCTAGGAATGAAGGGTTTATGGCCAGGGCGGCCCGAGGTTCCCAACGAGGTACCAGCCGCCCAAGACGGCCGAACAAGATAGCGGCGTCAAGCAAGACTTCGATCCACAGGCGCGCTCAGGCGCGAAAAACGGCCATGCGGCTGGCTGTTCGAGCGTTCCTCTTGCCGCGCGCAACCGGCGCCGCCCCCAACCAGCGCAAGACAATCGGTCCTTCGCCTGCCACGACGACATCGAGGACATTGTCCTGCTCCAGTTCAGCGCCGAAGAGCCAAGAGCTCACTGCGCCGTCGGGTATGTGCGCGAGCACGCCGCCAGTCGCGCCCAGTTCGGACAGCACTAGCTCACATCCCATCAGACCGCCCACTGTATCCGCGCGCCACAGAAGAAGCGGATGTGCACCGTGCCCTCTAGGTGTCCACTTTTCTGGGGGTAGGCCACTCCAGCCGATTCTCTTCTGAAATTCGCACGTTGTCCCGCCAAGTCATTGCAGACTCCTCCTTTGCTCAGAATTCGGACCGACAATACAAGGCTAGTTCCCCCCGCGGCGGCCCGGTACCCTAGTCGCGCGCCCCCGTAGCTCAGTTGGATTAGAGCAGCCGCCTTCTAAGCGGCAGGTCGCTGGTTCGAGTCCAGCCGGGGGTACCTACTGAGTCGTTGGTTCTCGGGGCGGAAGTCGTTTCGCCTGCGGGTCGACCAAAGCCCTTCCGCATTCGTGCGAATCGGACCACCTTGCACACTGAACGTCGAAAGCATCCCAGCGCCTCCGAAGACTCGCCACCTGGTCGTCGTTGATTCCTAACGCCTCGATGCCTGCGAGGTGATCGAAGAGAGGTGTGGCTAGGAAGGAGCCGCATGAGTCGCCGAGCAAATCGATGAGCAGAAACGCGGTGACCTTGCACACCATTTCCAGGGACTCCCAGAGCTTCTTGGCTGACGTGCGATCAAAAGTGACTCCAGCCGACGTTCTACTGGATGGCGTGGCTGAATGCGCGATGAACTTGTCGACCACATTTTTCGCGCTCGAACACGCACTCGTCACATTGTCGTGGACCTTCTGCAGCACGTCGCGATGGACGAGATCGTCGTCACTCCTTGCATCCGGCATTACGCGCGCGAGTCGGTCAATGCACTCGTGGCGCATCACAAGTAGTAGCTGGGCAACGTCATCTGAATCTGCGGCACCGCCGACTGCTCGGCCCTCAGCAGCGAGCAGTTTGGCTCGCGTGAGAAGGTGTTGGTTGTCCATCATGTCGTTGATCACGGAGATTAGGGAGTACACGCCTCGCTTGGGGTCGTCGATACAGTACCCGTCCGCCTGTCGCCGCAGGCCCGTGAGCTGAATCGTCGCAAACCCGCGGTCCAGGAGGCCAAATATGAGCGGATTGAGTGGAGGGCTTGCCGACGACGACTGCATCGCCATTCCGCGAGCCTCTAGAATGACGCGGAATGCAACGGCATCCCAAGTGAGTCTCCTTAGGCTTGGGGCAATTGCGTTTGGGTGATCTGTACCGCCATTTGCTTCTTGGTAGGTAGATCAGGTTACGCGAATCTGAGTTCGTAACCACTGAGGGCACCAGTCGATCCGTGCGTGCGGTTCTTCCGCACACGGCTTGAGCTCACCCAAGGCCTTCTCGCGGCATCACACCCCCTCGGCTACCCACACTAGAATCGGAATCGCGAAAAATGTACCCCTGGTCTCATCGCGAAGGGCGCGCGATACCACAGCGCGCCAAGTTCCAAGACATCTGCGCCTGTTCGTCTCGTTTGAAAGGAGCTTGCTCGTTTAGGGCCCCAAGAACCGGCGCGCGAGTTCTTGGTTTGGCTGCTCGTACTGGGTGGTGAACGAAATCAGTCGCCACTGGCCTTGGTCGAGTACCCATTGCAGGCTGTCCAGGCCGCGCGTCTTGCGCTCGCCTGTGCTCGGTACATAGCCCTCGAAGGCCACGAATGCGTGGGCGACGGTTCCCAGTCCATCGATGCGCGTGTGCAGCACGCGCTCGAACAGTCCTGTGTCGCGCACCGGTGCGGTGCGCACGTAGGCCTCGAAATCGGCGATGAATGACTTCAAGGGGACACCGGTCGCGGCTCCGTCTTTGCCGATCGGTGCCACGAAAGTTGCGCCCTTGGCGCACAGGCTCTCGATGTGTGCAAAGTCGGGTGTTGCGCCGGCCTCGAAGCCGAAGGCTTCGTACAACTGAGCGATCGCCTGATCGATGCGCCGAACTTGGGAGTCGAAAGACTCAGCCGAACTGGCACGCGGCGCGGGTCCGGATTCTGCCGCGCGGCCGCTGTGGCATGCGCACAGTGCGAGCGCCAGCGCGATCCAACGTGTTCTCATCGGCAGGCAGTCTAGCCGGCCCAAACCCCTCTAGCTCGAAACTTCGACCTGCTTTTGAGCCGGCAGCGCGGGCGCGACTTCGGCTAGCACGTGGTCGGTCTGGCCGGAAGCGCCCGGCGTCTTTTGCAGCGGGTCCACGAGGCGCTCGACGCCGCGGTTGATCGATCGGCACAGTTCCTGCAATTCGTCGCCGCGGCGAATCGTGCACGGTCCGCTGTAGCCGCTGCTTGCCATGTCCTCGAAGTATTTCTGGAAGCGGTACACCGGTCCGGCGATGCGGAACGTCACCAGCACGCCAGCGAGTACGAACGGGGGCAAGAGCAGCGCTAGGCTGATCATCACGTTTTGACGCACTAGACTCGATGCTTGCGCGAAGACCGCGGAGTCGGCTCCGGCTACGTCGCGGGCTAGCCCTGAAAGCGCGTGTACGAGCACGAGGGCTTGAACCACCGTCGCGACGCATGCGAGCAAGGCGAAAGCGATGGCGAGTTTGAGTTGCAGCCCGGCCAACACCAGGCGCTTGGAGCGTCGATAGCGGGGCTTGGACGCTTGCGGTTCGTTTTTTGCCATAGTGGGTCCGCTGGCTGCATCGACGCCACCCGGCCGGGCCTTGAGGTGCGAGCCCAAATTCCCATTCTTTGGCTAGGGCTGTTGCCTGCGCCCTGCCGCACTCCGCACGGGCGGTGCCGCCCGAGCCGTTTGCGGTTCCCGCTTTGCCAAACTGCGACACTCCAGTTGCCTCAGCAATTCTTTCCAAGTGCAGGCTGGGTAGCGGATTTTCTTCAAGGGCGCCATACGGCAGGGCCGATTCGGAGGCCGTGGATCCGTACGCGAGCACAGTGCGGGGCGCCCGTTTCAGCCGATCTAGTCTGCGCTCTCGGGCCGGATTCAGTTTGCTGGAGCTGATGTGCGCCCTTTCCGTTTTGATCTTGGGCCTGGCAGGTCTGGTGCAGATGCTGCTTGGGGATCTGGCGCTTCACGAGCGATCGCGCAGCACCGCCATCGCCATGCAAAGCGCGCGGCGCACGCTGGAACAAATCGTGGGCCTGGATCCGGCCACGGCTTTTGCCTCCTTCAATGCAACCACTGCCGACGATCCACCGGGTGCACAGGGTAGTAGCTTTGCGGTCCAGGGGCTTTCGGCCGACCCCGCGGATGCCGACGGCTTGTGCGGCGAAGTGCTGTTTCCCGTCAGTGCAGGTGCGCCCGGCGTGGTCGACGAAACCGTCGGCGGCGCTTTCACGGTCGCACCCATGGACCTCAATTTGGATGGCGACAGCACGGACAACGATGTCACCGCCAGCATGCGTCTGTTGCCGGTGATCGTGCGCGTGCGCTGGCGCAGTTCGTCGGGCCGCAGCGAAGTCTACGAATTGCGCACCATCCTGTCATGAAGCTCTTCCATCACGAACGTGCGCTTTCGGCGAAGATTGGAAACGCAGCTTGTGCGGGCCAGGGAGGCGCGCGCAGCGCGCGGCTGGGCTTTGGATTGGTCGAGATCCTGATCAGCGCGGCGATTGCGCTGCTGGCTTTGGGTTCCGTCGGCATCGCCACATCTTCGAACGTGAACGCGTTCGAGGCGGGCAATCTGCGCACGGGCCTCAACTCCAAGGTCAATCAGGCGCTGGACCGAATCGTGCGCGAACTGAGTTTGGGCGACAAGGCCACGCTGATCGGCGTTCCCGCAGCTCCCCTGTTCTCCGAACTGACCACCTTCGACGTGCCGGACACGGTCAGCTTCGCGACCGGCGTCGTGACCTGGAAGACCACGCGCGTGGAGCTGCAATACGAGCCCTCGGAAACCGACGACGGCATCGACAACGACGGCGACGGATTGATCGACGAGGGCCAGGTGGTCTTGACGCGCGACTTCGGCACCGCGAACCAGCTCGCCACGGTGCTTGCCACGGGCGTGGCCGAATACGCCGAAGGCGAGGCTTTCGATGCCAGCGACGAGAATGGCAACGGCTTGATCGACGAGCGCGGATTCGCGTTGTGCTTCGACGGCACGCGCATGCTGATTCGACTCACGCTGGAGCGCGCCGACTCGAGCGGCGAAATCGTGCGCACGAGCCTTTCCACCACGGTGACCTGCCGCAACGGCAACCCATGAACCACGTTGGACTTGGTAGACGGACCGGAGCCGGCGTGGGCACTTTGCCCCGCCGTGGCGCGGTGCTGGTGCTGGTGATCGTCGCGCTGACGTTTCTCTCGGGACTGGCCGTGGCCTTCTTTCGCATCAGCATGGCCAGTCAGCGCGAGTCGCTGCGCGCCGCGCAGCGCTTGCAGTCGAACTACTTGGCCGAAGCCGGACTGCGCCAGACGCTGGCGGTGTTCGCGGTCGGCGGTCGGCCGGCCGTCGACGGCATGGTCTGGCCGCAGTCCTTTGGCAACCAGAGTTTCGACATGAACGTGATTTGGGGCCCGGACGACGCGGCCCTGGCCGACGACCTGGTGCGATTGACGGCTTCCGCCGTGCATGCAGGCCAAACCGCACGCTTGGAGCTGCTTGGTAGGCCGGTGCTCAATGCCGGCAGCACGATGGGCGTGATCGGCAAGAATCAGCTGTCATTTCTCGAAAGTTCCCTGGTCGACAGCTACGACTCGAGCGCGGGCGCCTACAGCGGTCAAGCGACCAACACGATGGGCAGCATCACCTATGCCGGCATGAGCGCGCCGGTGAGCTCCAACGGCAACATCGACTTGGATGCCCTGGCCACGATTTGGGGCGACGCCCATCCGGGCACCAGCGGGTCGGTGAGCGTGGGCGGCTCGGCCCAGGTTTCCGGTTCGACGTCGCCGCTGGCTTCCGCGGTGGCATTTCCAAACATTTCCGTGCCTACGCTGTCTTCGTTGGGCAACTTGAGTGAAGGCACGACGACCCAAGTCCTGAGCGCCGGTGACTATCACTACGATGCGCTGAGTCTGTCGGGCACTGGGTCGATCGTCTTGACCGGACCCGCGGTGCTGGTGGTTGGAGATCTGTCGATCACGGATGCCTCCTCGCTGCTGGTCGACGCCACGGGTGGACCAGTGCAGATCTACGTGACCGGCATGTTCGACGTGCAAGGCACGGGTAAGCTCGAGCCGACCAACCAAGATCCCTCGCAGATCAAGCTGCTGGTGAGCGGCCTATCACCGGACGTGAACTTGGGCAACGATGCCAGCGTGACCGGCGTGCTGTACGCGCCCGATCGATCGGTGTTCCTCTCCGCCCAAGCCCACTTGTTCGGATCGCTGGTCGCGAACGATCTGACCATGACCGGAAGCAGCGGCGTGCACTTCGACCAGAACTTGCTCGTCGGCGCCGGCATCGGCGATTCCACGATCCAGATCTTGTGCTGGAGGAATCTGAAAACGCCGTGAGCCGCTCGCCTGGCGTGCCGCTTGGCGCGGCCCGCGCGGGATTTCCCTGCGCGGCGTTGCTCCTTTTGGGAGGCGCGGACCTTTGGGCCGCGGCTCCCGCTGCCACGGTTCCGGCACAGACCGGCGTGGAAGCGGAACAGCCTGGCTTTCTGGAGCGTTTCCTGCGCGACTCCAAACCCGGCGAGGAGAGCCTGTGGCGCGCGCAGCTGCTCCAGGCCAGCTCCCAGGATCCGGGCCCGCTGGTGGGCGCCTTGGCCCAAACGTATTCGATCTTCGCCAGCACGAATCGGCAGTCGCGGGAGTGGCAACGGGACATGTTGGTGGCCGCCATCGCGCATAGCCGCTCGGGCCGTTTGCACAACTGGATCGTGGGCGCGCTGGATTGCCCCGACCGCGAGCGCAGGTCGGCCGGGATGCACCTGTTAGGGGCGGCCGGCGCGGCTAGCGACCTGCAACTGTTTTTTCGAGATCTGGAACGGGACGACACGGCGACCTGGATGGCGCAGTTGTTCGAAGTCGAGTTGGCTCGCTTCCTGGGGCGCTTTCCGGAGACTTTCGGGGCCGCGGCAAGCTTCGCGCCGCGTTTGGAAGCGCCGTGGAGTGCCAGTTTGGTGCGCGCCGCGGCCGCCAGCGAACGACCAGAAGCGCTCGGGCTCTTGCTGCGCGCCTTGGAGTATCCCAGCTACCCGCCGGCGCTGGTCTTGGCGGAATTGTCGCGCGTCGTGCCGCGGGCTCCGCTGTGGGTAGCACCACAGGTGGAGCAGGCGAGCGCATTCTGGATCCAGAACGAAGACCCAGCGATCTGCCAAGCAGCCATCCAAGTTGCCGGTCGCATCAAGTCCGCGCGCGCGGTTCCCGTGTTGATCGAACTCCTCGAACATCCGCATGCTGGGGTCAAGAGCAGCGCCCACTGGGCGCTGACGCAGATTTCGGGACTGGCGCTCCAGCCTACGGCGCAGCGCTGGCAAGCGTGGTGGGACATGGAACTCCAGTGGCTGGAATCGTTTCAAGCCTCGCTCGAGGTCCAGCTCGATTTGGACGACGCCGCATCGACCCTGGCCGCGCTGCGACAGTGCGGTGCCCACGAGCTCATGGCCCGCGAACTTGCGGGCGTCTGGTCCAGCGCGCTGCAGGCCAGAGAGCCACAGGTTCGGCGTTCGGCTCTGGTTCAGGTACGGCGCTCGCGAGCCTTTGACGCGGTCGATGGCATGCTCATCTGCGTCGAGGATCCGGAACCCAGCGTGGCCCAGCAGGCGCAAGAGATCCTGGCGGAGTTCACGGGACACGCGGGCCCCAGCGACCGATCGGGCTGGGAAGGCCTGCTGGCCCGGCAACGCAAGGCGCTCTTGGTTCCCTAATAGCGCCCAATTCCTGGAGCACCGAGTTCACGCTCCAGGGGGCTGTGAGCCATACTGTTCGCCGCATGTTTCTGGGAGCATGGAATCGCCGGCTCGGCTGCTGGGCGCTTGTTGGATGCATACCCGCGCTGGGTTCACCGGCGCAGGCCAGCGCCTGTGCCCGAGCGCAGCCTTTGGCCGTGGAAGGCGAAGCGGCCGGCGCAGCGGCTCCCGCACCCGTCAAGCAGGACTGGGAAGCGCGCAGCGCAATCTGCGTGAAACAACTGGAAAAGCTGGTGAGCGTGGGCCCCACGCCCGCCGGCGCGGATGCGCTCTCGCTGCACCTGGCACAGGGTTTTCGAGCCAGCGCGCTGGTCCCGTCGCGCACCAAGGTCCGCGTCTCCACGGACGCGCTCGAGGTCCAAGATGGCATAGTCGCGCCCGCCGGGCCCATGGATGCCCAACAACTGGCCCAGGAGCTTCGCCATCTGTTCGAAGGGCTGGATTCAGCCAGTCTGCACTGGGACTTGGAGTTGCTGCTCTTCGTCCCTGATCCCGTGCATCCGCGCACGCGCACGCGCCTGGTCATCCGCGGTTTGCGCGGCACGGCGCGCGTGCAGATCACGTGCCTGTGGACTTTGACCTGGGACAGCACCGGCGCATCGAGCACCCCGCAGCTCCTGGCGCTAGAGCTCGAGAACTTTGTGCAAGTGCTCTCGAGCCAAGGCGCCTGGTTCGAGGATTGCACCACGAGCGTGCTCGAGCACGAGTCCTTCTACAAGGAACAGTTGCTCGCTCCCCTCTCGCATCTGGCCGAACGCGTGGATTGGAATCTGGGCATGCGCGCACGCGGCCTGCATGGACTGGCTCTTGGCGATGCCAACGGCGACGGACTGCTGGACGTGTATTTGCCCCAGCCCGGAGGCATTCCCAACAAGCTCTTGTTGCAGCGCTCCGACGGCACGCTGCACGACATCGGATCCACGAGCGGCGCGGACTTCGTCGAAGCGTCGCGGGCGGCCTTGTTCGCCGATTGGGACAACGACGGGAACAGCGATTTGGCAGTCAGCGTCGGGGATTGGATCGTATTCCTGGCCGGCGACGGAAAAGGGCAGTTCCAAGTGGCACAGCGCCTGCGCGCGCCGGGATCCACCTCGCTGGTTGCCGCGGACATCGATTTGGACGGGGATCTGGATGTGTACGTATGCCGCTCGGGGCTGCTCGAGCCGGGACAACCCATTCCGGAGCCGCTCTTCCAGCCGGAAAATGGTCCTGCCAACATCCTGCTGGAGAATTTCAGCCAAGGTGGCGCGTTGGATTTCCGCCGGACCACGATCGAGCGCGGGTTGGACGACCACAACGAAGGATTCTCGATGGCCGCCGGCTTCGAGGACTTCGATCTGGACGGCGACAGTGACTTGTACGTCGCCAACGACTTTGGCACCGACAACCTATACCTGAACGAGAATGGGCACTTTCGCGAGGTGTCCAGCGAACGCGGCATTCGCGACATGGGCGCCGGCAGCGGTGTGGCCTGGGCCGATTTCGACCTCGATGGACGCCATGACCTGCTCGTGAGCGGAGCCTTCAGTGCGCTGGGCCTGCGCACGAGTTTGATGGACGATTTCCTGCCCCAGGCCGCCGCAAACGAGCGCGGTGCCTGCGTGCAGTACGCCGGCGGCAATACGCTGTGGCTGCAGAACAGGGACGGCAGCTTTCGCGACGAAACGCGGCCCGCAGGTCTGAGCGCCGCCGGCTTTGCACAAGGCGCCGTCGCGTTGGACATCGACAACGACGGACGACGCGACGCGTTCGCGCCGTGCGGCAGCGTCAGCAACGCACGCCAAGGCCAAGGCGAACGCATTTTTTGGGGCCAGATCGTGCCCCTGTCCACGCACCCGGGCGGCAGCGCGGACACGGCCGCATACCACGCCGCCTGGCAGAGTCTGCGCCAAGAGATGGCCACGGGCGGCGGTTGGGGCACGCGGGAACGTCAGCGCTGTTATCTGGCCCTCGCGGCCGAGCCCATCCCGGCCGAAGCGCAAGCCGATGCTCCGCGCGACGTGCGCATGCTCGACATCTCGGGAGTCAGCGGCCTTGACTTGCCGCTCGATGGCCGCTCCGCCGTGGCGGTCGACTGGGATCGCGACGGTCGGCAGGACCTGATTTTCACCAGCCGCGACAGCCCGCGCGTGCGCTGGATGCAGAATCGCATCGCTGACAAGGACGCTTGGATCGCCGTGCGCCTGGTTGGCACGCAGTGCAACAAGGACGCCGTCGGCGCGCGCGTGGAGATTCGGCGCCAAGGCGCACCAACGTTGATCGATTCGCGCCGCCTGGGCGAGGGATTCCTAGCCGGGGGCAGTCCTTGGTTGCACTTTGGATTGGGCCAAGCACGAACGCTGGAGAGCGTGGTCGTGCACTGGCCGGGAGGCGCCAGCGAAAGCTTTGAAGGTCTGCGCCCTGGGGCGCGCTTCATCCTCACCCAAGGCAAAGGCATGGCGGAGCAACCGGGGGAGCCGCCGCCGGCTTCCGCCTTCATGCCCAAGCCGATTCCAGTCTTCAAGGACGAGTCGCCCGCGCGTGTCGTGCTGGCGGTGCGCGCGAGTCTGCCCGCCATGAACGGCATCGACCCCAAGGGACAAGCGCTTGGTCTGGTACCGCGGCGCGGCCAGGCGCGTCTCGTGCTCTTGTATTCGATCCACTCGGCCGCTGGCAAGGACGAGCTCGAACGCTGGGCCGCTGCCAAGAAACGCCTGCAAAGCGCCCCGCTCGAGATCTTGGCGCTGTGCATCGACGTGGCCGAGGACTGGCCGGCGGCAGAGGCGCTCCTTGAATCCATGAAGTGGCCGTACGCCCAAGCGGTGGCCACGCCTAATACGCGCGCGGTGCTCGACCAGATCCAGCGCTCGGTGAGCGACATCTCCCCGCCCCTGACCGCGCCATGTTCGCTGTGGATCGATCGCCAAGGCAAGCTGGCCCTGGTCCAGCGCGGAGCCAGCAGTGTGGAGGATGTCTACCGTGAGTTGGACCTGCTGCGCAGCTCGAGCGAAGCTACGTTCAAGAACGCGCTCCCGCGCGCAGGCCGCACTCTGCTACCTCCGCCTACCCCTGCGTTCGAGCGTTTGGCCTCGAATTTGCGCGCCGCGGGCCTGGAGAACGAGTCCCGCGACGTGAGCAGCCAGCAGGAGCGCGCGCGTACGACCAGTCCGGCCGAACTGGCGCTGCGCATGGGCCGCGGGCGTTGGCAGCAGGAGGAAGCCCAAGCGGCTGTGGATCTGTTTGCACAAGCCGTGGAACTCGATCCGACCATGCAGAATGCGCGCGAGGCCTGGGCGCTTTCGCTGTGCGAGCTCGGCCTGTTCGAACTGTCCATCGACGTGCTGCGCGAATCGGCGTGCATGCAGCCGGGGCAGTCGAATGTCCACAACGAATTGGCGCGCGTGCTCGTGCTCGCCGGCCGGGATGCAAAGGCGGCGCGCGAACTTGCCGTGCTGGAGGATCTGGCTCCGCCCATCGCTGCCATCTGGAAACGCCAGTGGCCAAGCTTCGTGGTCGAGCGCGGCCAGCGCCGGGTCGAAGCGCGGGATTTCCTCACCGGGCTGGCGGACTACGAAGCCGCGCTCGAATTGGATGGCACACGCGCCGATGCTTGGGCCGGAAAGGGTGTGTGCCAGCGGCGCCTGATGCGCACCGACGAGGCCATCGCCAGTTTGCAGTACGCGCTGAGCCTCGATCCGGATCAGCACGCTTGGCGATTGGAACTGGGCCTAGCCTATCTGGACGCGGCCGACCTGGACTCGGCCACGGCCCAGCATCGCGCGCTGCAACAGGCCGGCTATCGCATGGCGGGCGTCTTGGAGCAGGCGCTCCTGGCGCGGCGCGCCGCCTCCGGCAGCGGTGGCTAAAGCAGCGCAGAAGGAGCCGGCCCTTTTTCACGCCCGCCGCCTGCGCTAGGCTTGCTCGACGAACCATGAACTTCTTTTGCCGCCTCCTGGGTCATACCTGGGTTCCCAAGTTCGACAGCCCCAAGACGCGCTGGAACACCGGCGAGAGCGCCGCGGAGCTGATCGCCACCCCCACCGGCAAGCCACGGCTGTACGACGAGTGCGCGCGCTGCCGCGCGCAGCAAGACGCGCCGGTTCGATCGCGCGAAACCAAAGCTTCGTAAAAGATCGCGCCTGACCGCGGCCCCATGGGACTTGGGCTGCCGCGGGCCTCACGGGTGGACCGCCGCAGCTCTACCTGGAATTTTCTTCGCTGCTATGGCATTACGTAGCCATCCACCATTTTCCGATACATGACCATGATCACGCCCAAGAATCTTTGTGCTTGCATCGCATTTGCGTTGCTTGGATCGCTCACCGCTTGCCAATCCCTAAGCGACGGCGTCGGACACACCGTGCAAGCGGATGTGTACGTGTCCGAGGCCAACGGCTCGGACACGGTCACCTACAAAGTATTCGCGTCGACCAACAAGGACTGCGAAGAGGCTATCAAGGAATTCCGCAACGAAAACTGGCCGCGCGCGATCCAGCTGCTCGACCAAGCGGTGCAAAAGGACCCCATGGACGCGCGCTCCCATTTTGCGCTGGGACTGGCCTATGAAATGAGCGGCCAATTGGACGCGGCCCTGGAACAGTACATGATCGCCAACCGCATACCGCGCAAGATCAACGCCGAGTACGACGCCTCGGTGCGCCGCATCAAGGCCAAGCTGGGCCGCTAAGTCCAAGCGCTCGAGGCAAACCGCTCCCGCCTGGGGAGCGGCGAAAGTGTTCAAGCAGCGCTTCTAGCGCGAGCGTCGCGGCTTTTTCGAACGACTTCGCGAGCCGCTGGGCTTCAGATCGGAGCGCTTGGACCGGCGACCGGGCTGGAGTTTGGCTTTCTGCAACTGAAAGCGTGCGTGGCGAAAACTGTCGATCACGCTCTGGCCCGGTCGCGGGCAAATGCGCAGGTCCATCCCCTCTTCGTGCAAATCGAGTTGGTGCGGAGACCAGCCGGCCGGGAGCAGGGCGAGAAAATTGTCGAAGGCTCCTTGGACTCCATTGAGGATGTCGCGGCGAGCTTTGTCCTGGGCATTGGACTCGGCGATCGCGATCGCCAAGTGCAGAAAGGGCCCATTGACGAAGGCACCAACCGTGAAGTTGAGCACGTCCTCCCAGAAACTGAAATCCAAGTCGGCTTTGAATTCCTTGAAGAATGCCACCACGCCTTGGCCATCGATGCCCAGTCCAATCAACGCATCGATGTTGAAGTCGGGGTTGCGGGCATTCTCGACTCTGACCACGAAGCGCAGCTTGAGCACGATGCCCTGCGGCGTGACGTTGATGACCGGTGCGCTGCGATTCTTTACCTGTGGACTCTGCGCCAACATCCCGTCGACGACCTCGAGCACCTTGGCCTGCACTTCGGCCTCGGAGATGGATAACGTGGCGCAGGCCTCGAGGTTGACAGGCACGACCAGCTGGCCGACCTGGGAACTCACCCCTA
>JAKFYL010000243.1 GCA_021730845.1 Planctomycetota bacterium
CGCTATGCCGGCTTTGAAGTTCGCCATAGAACGGCGCGGAGAGTCGAAAACGTACTTGCCGGCGATGGCTCCCCGCGCACGCCATTTTTTGGACTGCTTGGGCGCGTGCGGCCGCCGATGCTCGAACAAGTGGTGGCCGAACGCACCCAACGCGAGGAGTTCGACCTGTTGCGTGCCAAAGCCGAGCGCACCAACGAAGAGGACGCTGAGCTTCTGTTTCTGGCCGGGCGCGTGGACCTGCGCAGTGCACCGCGGGGACTGGATGGCATTGAAGGATCCTTCGAACGATGGCTACGCGGTTTCGACGGCTATCGAGAGGAGCGCGGTCTGGAAGAGCTGTACGGGGAGAGCCGCCACCCAACGCAGCTCAGCCGACCAGCTCAGGACGGGGCGACACTTTCCCTCAGCTTGGACCTAAGCTTGGACATGGCCGCGCGCAACGTCCTGGAGCACCCGGCCTCCGATCCTGACCCGGAGCGCCGCGATGCGGAGTGGTTGGCAAGGCCCGCCGGTGCCATCGTGCTCGCCAGGGTCGACGGAGAAGTGCTGGTGGCCGCGTCGTTTCCAGATTTCGACCGCAACCCGGCCGGCGTCACCGCCAAGCACGACTTGCCCCTGGAGCGCACGTTGACCGTGCCCGACTTCCAGCCGCCCGGTTCCGTGTTCAAACCGTTCGTGGCCGCTTGGGCGCTCGATCGGCTCGGGCTGGATCCCAGTGCAACCGCCACTTGCGCCGTTCCGGAAGGCGGCGACTCGGCTAGTTACGGCGGGGTGCGCTGCAACAGCCGCTGGGGCCATGGCAGCGCAATCGACCTACACGAGGCGTTGCAGCGTTCTTGCAACTGCTACTTCGCTTGGCTGGGCCAGACGTTCTTCGACCAGCAAGCGCTGATCGACATGGCGGCAGAATTCGGATTTGGGGCGCCCACCGGCGTGCGCCCCGGGCCGACTCCAGGGGGCATCGTCGAAAACCGAGTGCAACACTTGTTCCAGCGCCCCATGGATGAGCGTTCCCGCATGCGCGCCGCCAACGGATTGTCGGTCGTGGAAGCCACGCCGATGCAAGTTGCGCGCGCGTTGTGCGGGTTGGCGACTGGAGAACTGCCGAGCATGCGCTTGGTCAAGCAGGTTGGGGACGCCCCGTTTCAGTCCCCGTCCCGCAAGCTGAAACTGGGAGCCGAGCACCTGTCGCGCGTGCGCGCAGGCATGATCGCGGTGGCCCAGTCCACAGAGGGCACCGCCTACGACGCAGTCAATGCCGACGAAATCGGCCTTGCCATCGGCGCCAAAACCGGCAGTGCCGACTTGGAAAGTGCGCGCGACGATGACTCTCCCGTGCGCAAGCACGCCTGGTTTGGCGCGTTCTTCCCGGCCGAACAACCGCGCTTCGTGTTGGTGGTCTTCTTGCGCGACACGCGCGCCGGCGCCTCGCGCAGCGCGATTTGGGTGGCGCGCCAATATTTCCGGCATCCGGATGTGCGCGACTTCTTGCAGCGCGAAGGTTGCCTGCCATGAAAGGCGCGGCCTGGCATCCCACTCCGAGGCGGGCATTCGGCTGGAATCGCATCCTTTCCAGCCGCCATCTCTCGCTCATGCGCATCGATTGGCACTTGCTCCTCTTGGCGCTGAGCTTGCTCGCCATCGGCTTGCTCTTCGTTCACGGCATGGACGAAGCGGATGTGCTGCTCGAGCGTAGCGATGCCGGCAAGGTGGATTTCGCCAAACACCTGCAAAAAGTGGTGGTGGCTTTGCCGATGCTGGTCATCGGGCTGTTCATTCGGCCGCGATGGTTGCGCCGCAATGCTTGGCGTTTGTACGCGCTCTCGCTGGTGCTCTTGGCACTCGTGCGCGTGGTGGGGGACGAGCGCAACGGCGCGCGCCGCTGGATCCAGATCCCAGGCATTGGTTTCGACTTGCAACCCAGTGAGCTGGCCAAGCTGGGCTTGATCGTGGCTTTTTCGCGGCTCTTGTACACCGCTCGCATGCAGCGCGGCAGGGATTGGCTGCGGGCGGCCTTGGTACTGGGGGCTCCGGCGGCGTTGGTTTTCTTGCAACCCGACCTGGGTACGGCCATGACGTTCGTGCCGATCGCTTTGGGGCTGGTGTATTTGGCCGGCGCGCGCCCGCTGCGGCTGGTCCAAATCGGGTTGGCGGGTGCGCTGCTTGCGGCACTGGTGTTTCAGTTCCGCTTGATCCACTCCTACCAGCTCGAACGCATCGAAACCTGGCTGGACTCCTTCCAAGCCGAAACGCTCATCGCGGGTCGCAATGGGCCGGCATTCCACACCTACCACGCGCGCGTGGCCATCGGGAACGGCGGCTGGTTCGGCCGGGGGCTGGGAGAGGGAGTCGCGAACGAGGCGGCTCACTTGCCCGAACGCGATTGCGACTCGATTTTCGCGGTCGTGGCCGAGGAAGCAGGTTTCGTCGGTGCCGGCGGGATCCTCTTGCTGTACGTGCTCTTGATCGTGTTGTTGCTGGGCGCGGCCTCGACCATTCGCGAGCGCTTCGCGCGCTTGGTGGTCTCCGGTGTGGCTCTGTATTTCGCGGCGCACCTGTTCGTGCACGCGGGCGTCAACTTGGGGCTGCTGCCGATGACGGGTCTGCCGCTGCCGCTGTTTTCGACCGGCGGATCCTCCCTGCTGGCCACGTGTCTGGCGCTGGGACTGGCGCTGGGACTGTCCGCCCAGCAAGAAGCGACGCTCGACGGCGACGCGTTCCGCCAGTAGCGGCGCAAGGCCCCGAGGCAGGCACCCGGCTAGCGCCGGGGACCGTCCAGGTGGCGCGCATCTTGCGACCAAGGGGGACGCAACTTCCCTGTTTTGGCCCGCGTCGTGGACACCCAGGCAAGCCCGTCCGTAGACTGCCGCGCCACGGTCGTTGGAGAGAAGTAGGCGTTCGCCCGTTTGGCAAGCGGCCCGCTTCCTCATGAGGCCGTCTGGAAGTCCCCCTAGAGGAGCCCCTAGATGTCGATGGAATTCAATGCACTGGGAATGATCGAGACCAAGGGTCTGGTGGGGGCCATCGAGGCTGCCGACGCCATGGTCAAGGCTGCCCAAGTGAGTTTGTTTGGCAAGGAGAAGGTCACCGCCGGCCTGGTGACCATGTTCGTATCGGGCGAAGTTGGCGCAGTGAAAGCGGCCACTGACGCCGGCGCGGCTGCGGCGCGGCGCGTGGGCGAGCTGGTCAGCGTGCACGTGATTCCCCGGCCCCACGAACAGCTCTGGCGCATCGTTCCGGCATTGCAGCCGGTGGCCGGCAGCCCCGCGTCCGGCGGCCGCGGCAAGGACAAGAACCCCGACTAGCACTTCGCGCGGCGTTGCGAGACATGCGCCGCGCGTTTGCCACCTAGGATTCCGTGCACAGCCTCGATCCGGATCTGCGCGCGCTGCAAGAAGTGCGCGACGGCGTTTCGCTCGCCCACCGAGCGTGCGAGCAAATCCACGCCTACAGCCAGGCGCAAATCGATGCGGTTTGCAAAGCCATGGCCGACGCTGGAGCGCGCGCGGCGGCGGATTTGGCGCGCCTGGCGGTCGAGGAAACGCAAATCGGCCGCGTGCACTACAAGATCCAAAAGAATCTGCTCGGCAGCGAGGGCACGTGGGCCTCGATCAAGGACGAGCGCACGGTCGGCGTCATTCGGCGCGACGAAAAGACCGGCGTCATCGAAGTCGCTACGGCAGTGGGGGTCGTGGCCGGGGTCATTCCGACCACCAATCCCACCTCGACGGCCTTGTTCAAGGCCTTGATCGCGGTCAAGGGCAAGAACGCCATCGTGATCAGCCCACACCCGCGCGCCAAGCGCTGCATCGGCGAGGCCGTGGAAGTGCTGCGCCGTGCCATCGAACGCGCCGGCGCGCCGCCGGACTTGGTGGTGTGCTTGTCGAATCCGACGCTGGAGTCGACCGGCGCTCTGATGCGCCACAAGTTGGTGTCGGTGATTTTGGCCACGGGGGGCACGGGGCTGGTGCAGGCCGCCTACTCCTCGGGCAAACCGGCCTACGGCGTCGGCCCGGGCAACGTGCCCGTGTACGTGGATCGCTCCGCCGACGTTCCACTCGCCGCGCGCACGATCATCGAGAGCCAGAGTTTCGACAACGGTACGCTGTGCTGCTCGGAGCAGGCCCTGGTGGTCGACAAGCCCATCCAAGGCGCGCTGCTGAGCGAAATGAAGCGCCGCGGAGCGTTCGTCGCTTCCGAGGAGCAGACCAAGCTCTTGGCAGCTTTCTGCAACCAACGCGGACACATGAATCCCGAAGTGGTTGGCCGCGATCCGTGGTGGATCGCGGAAAAGGCCGGCTTCCAAGTTCCGCGCCAAACCAGCTTGCTGCTGGCCTACCAAGGCGGCGTCGGCCCCCAGTGGCCGCTATCGATCGAGATCTTGGCGCCGATTCTTTCGGTGCACGTGGTCGACGGTTGGCAAGCGGGCTGCAAAGTCTCGATGGAAACCTTGCACCAAGACGGCCTGGGCCACACCTGCGGTGTGTGGGCCAAGGACGAGCGCGTGCTCGAAGCGTGGTTCCTGGAAAAACCCGCCAATCGCATCCTGGTCAACGGGCCCTGCTCGCAAGGGGCCGTCGGCTACAGCACGCTGCTCACGCCGTCCATGAGTCTTGGCTGCGGCCCTCAGGCCGGCAACATCACTTCGGACAACATCACCGCGCGGCACTTGATCAACATCAAGCGCGTGGCCACGGTTCGCAAGGACTGGGCCGAGATCTCGCGCCGCGACCACGAGCGCGCCGCCAGGCTCGGCGGCGAATCCGCGCCGCGCGGTTCCGGCATGCCCGGCGATCCGGCGCTCGAGATCCTGGCTGGGGTGCCCAAGGCGCCGGCTGCGCCCGCGGCGAATTCCCCCGCTGGACCAGCGCTGCATTGGCAAGGCAATCCTGCCTTCCCGGCTGCCGCCGCCGTCAGCCGCAGCACACCCGCACCGGTGTTCACTGGCAGCGGCGCGCCTGCCCAAGCGCTTGCGACTCTCGAGCCGGCCAGGCCGCAAGCCACGCCCGCTGCTCCGGCCGTTTCCCCGGAACTCCAACCACGCGCACCGCGCAGCTCTCCCCACCCCAGCGGCGCGCTTTCCACCCAAGAAATCGAGTTGATCCTGGCTCACGCCGGTGCCGGTTGCCCCATGGGACCGTGCAAGGGTTGCAGCCATCACGAAGCCACCACCGGGGCGTGCAAGGCCTAACGGCCAACATTCCAGTCGCGCCTTCCTCACCCTCTAGATAGATCGAGTACGAGAACATGGTCGATGCCAGTTTGATTGCGTTGGGTCTGATCGAAACCAAGGGCCTGATCGGCGCCGTCGAGGCGGCCGATGCCATGTGCAAGGCGGCCAAGGTCACCTTGCTCGGGCGCGAGCAATCCGGCGGCGGATTGGTCACGGTCATGGTGCGCGGCGAAGTCGGCGCGGTGAAAGCCGCCGTTGAAGCCGGCGCCGCGGCGGCGCGTCGCGTGGGCGAGTTGGTCTCGACCCATGTCATTCCGCGTCCCGCCGAGGACTTGACGCGGTACTTGCCGCCGATCCCCGATGCCAAGTAGTGCCACGCGGTTGTGCACCAAGGGCTCCGCGCTGCGCGGTTTGGCTCGCGATCGTACACCCGCGGCGGTTCGACGAACTCCAAATGGCACACAAGACGAGCGCTTTTGAATTGCGTGGCGCGGTCGTGATCGACCGCATGCAGTCGCAATTTGCCGCCTGCGTGGCGGCTTCCAGCGACGGGTATTTCCCCGTGGCCGGCGAGAGCGCATTCTGGCTCGAAGCGCGACCCGGCATCGCGATCAACCGCTTGATGGACGTGGCGCTCAAGCGCTGTCGGGTGACGCCGGGCGCGCTCGTGACCGAGCGCTCCTACGGAACGCTGGAAGTGCACGGCCCGGACCAAGGTCAAGTGCGCGAAGCCGGGCGAGCGATCTTGGCTGCCGCGGGAGTCGCGCAGTCCGACGGGCTGGCTCCGCACGTGCTCACCGACGAGATCATTCGCCAGGTGGACAGCCACCATGCCATGCTGATCAATCGCACGCGCAACGGCATGCTGCTCTTGGCGCAAGACACGCTGTACACCCTGGAAGTGAATCCGGCTGTATGGGTGCTGCTGGCCGCCAACGAAGCCGAGAAAGCTGCGCCGATACGCATCGTCGGATTGGGAGCCTATGGCGCCGTCGGGCGCCTGCGGCTGGCCGGCACCGACGCCCAAATCGAAGCCGCCGTAGCGGCCGTGCAGCGCGCCTTGGCCGGTGTCGGCGGCCGCGCCAACTTGGGAGTCGACTGATGTTCCTTGGGCGCGTCGTCGGCGAAGTGTGGGCCACCAAGAAGTCTGCCGATCTGGACGGCAGACGCTTGCTCGTGATCCAGGCGCTCGACGAACGCCGCGAACCCGGGGCGGCGAAAGTCACCCCGGTGGTGGCCGTCGACCCGTTGGGCGCCGGTTTTGGCCAGCACGTCGTAGTGGCTTTCGGCAAGGCTGCGCGCGTGGCCGCCGGTGGCGACGGCGATCTAGCATTCGAAGCTGCCGTAGTCGGTATCGTCGACGACTTCGATGTCCCAGGTGCGCCCGCGCATTGGCGCAGCCCAGTGCCGGACGGCGAGCCCAAGCTCCGCTCAGGAAGCTAGCAAGTCCATGCTCATCGCAACCGTAGTCGGCCACGTCTGGGCCACGATCAAGGATCCCACGCTCGAGGGCGTGCGCTTCCTGGTGGTGCAACCCTGGACGCTGGCGGAAAAGGACAGCGCCGAGACCATTGTCGCCGTCGATCGGCTGGGAGCCGGCATCGGCGAGCGCGTGCTGGTCGTGTTCGGCCGCGCCGCGCGGCATGTCATCGGCAAAGGCCACGACATCGGCTTTCAGACAGCGGTGGCGGCCATCGTCGATCGCATGGAACTCGCGGATGGGCGCAGCGTTGGCCCGACGCGGAACGCGGATCGCGCCGGCCCAGGCGCCTCGCCGCGCGAGCCTGCCGGTGAAGCTGCCACCAAGACCAAGTCCCTTTCCCGCCCCGCGGGTCCCGCTAGACACAACACGCCATCATGAATCGCAACGATCACAATCCCGACCTGCGCGAAGAGGTCGAACTCGAAGTGTGCATCGGCCTCTTGGAGACCTGTTCGGTTGCACGCGGCGTCGAGGTCGCCGATGCCGTGCTCAAGGCCGCAAGAGTCGAAATGCTGTGCGCCACGCCGGTGCACCCCGGCAAGTACGTAGTGTTGTTCACCGGCGGCGTGCATGACGTGCGCGCGGCGCTGGACCGCGGCGTGCAGGTGGCCGGCTCCGATCTAGTGGACCAATTGCACATTCCGCAAATCCACGAGCAGGTCGTTCCCATGCTCAAGCGCCGCGGCGGCCGCATCAACGGTCAACTCGACGCGGTCGGAATCGTGGAGACGACTACCGTGGCTTCATCCATCGTCGCGGCCGATCAGGCACTCAAGACGGCTTCGGTGGACCTGATCGACTTGCGCATCGCCAATGGGCTGGGCGGCAAGAGTTTCTTGACGGTCACCGGCGAGGTTTCGGACGTGCGCGCGTGCATCGCGGCGGCTTCGAAGTCCGCCAGCGACAAGGGCTTGCTCGCGCGCGAAGTCGTGATCCCGCGCCCGCACCGCGACCTGACCCTGTTCCTGTGAACAAGACTCCGGCAAGGCGCGCGTCGAACACGGGCCAAACGCGATGAGTCGCCGTTATCTCACCGCGGACGACGTGCGTCGCGCGACGGGCCGCGAGATCGTGCTCGACGAGGCGACGCTGGCCACGCCTCAAGCGCTGGATGTCGCGCGCAGCTTGGGCATCGAAATTCGGTCCGGGCTGGGTACGTACCGCGAACCTGCCTGCGACCGTGGGCCGGATGCGCAGCGCGCACAAGCAGTGATTCCGCACATGCCCGAACCCGAAGCCGAAGGTTCCCGGGCCGGTATGGTGGTCACCGCCGTGGGCAAGAATCGCAAAGGTGTGCTGGCGGAAATCACTGCCATGCTGGCGCAAGTCGGCGGCAGCGTGCAATCGGTGTCGCAGCGCGTCGCCGACGGCTATTTCCACCTCGTGCTGGTGGTCGAGCTCGAAGCGGGCGCACCGTTTGCCGAGGCCAAGCGCTGCCTGGAATGCATGGGCGGCGAGGACGACTACGTGGTGCGCGTGATGCACGAACGCGTGTTCCGCTTCATGCATCGAATTTGAACACTAGCGGCCGTGACTCGAGCGCTGGCACAAGTTGCGGCTAGTCGAGTAGCGGCGCGCCCGAGGTTTGTTGCTCGATCATCCACTTGCTCGCAAAGCCCTGTTCGTAGGCGTAGGGCTCGGGATTGAGCGTGGTGGTGGCGTAGCCGGCATGGATGCGCGAGGCAAGGTAGACCAAACGCACTCGCGGATACTTGTCGCGAATGTTGTTCATGATCGCCTCGAACTCGGACTGCCGCGTCAAGGCATGCGCGGGAAAGGGAGCCGTCGGGTTCGCGTTGGCTTCTAGGAACCAAGCCACTTGCACCTGATCGGCCGTCAATCCCGCTTGAGCGACTTTTTTGGCAACGCCGTTCCAGGCGGAATCACTTGCTGCGCTTCGCATACGCCCCCGACTTCGTGGCCGATCGGGCGCACGTTCGATCCGCCCGAATACAGCCCGCCTTGAAATCCTGAGCAGGTGCCGATGCCCAAATCGTTGAGCGGAACCAGGCCGGTGGAGGTCACCGTGCAGGCTTGGGCCGCAATTGCCGGCTGCGCAAGGGAGGAAGCCAGCAGGCTGGCTGTTAGCGTTCCAACGACCAAAGGCAATCGCATGGGGGTTGCTCCGATGGAGGATCGAGTCCGGGTCTGGTTCGAGGCCAATCCTCTACCAGCCCGGTCCAAGGTGCAACCAGGCGAGACTTTCCCGCTTGCGTAGGTGCTCGGAAACAGTCTTTCCCTTCCAGCGCGATCTAGCGCGACTTGGGCTTGACGAAGACCATGCGCGCAAGCCAGCCGTACAGGGCGCCCAGCAGAGCGCTGCCGACGGCACTGGCGATCAAGAGTTGCTTGGGCTCCTGACCCAAAGGCTGTTGTTCCATCAGAGGATGGAGGAATTGGGCATGGGCGGTTCCCACGATGACGGCTCCCAAGAGACAGGCGATGATCATTCGAAACATGGCTGGCACTCGCTGGCAGTGGTGGTTGGGTGCCCATGGTGCCGGCGCGCAATGACGCGCCCGGGCTACCCGGGCCCCACATGGGATACGTATCGTCAGATCCCTGGGCCGAAGGCCTGAAGAAGCCAAGTTGCGTGCCCGTCGGCGCTCGATCCGCTGGGTATGGCGCGGAAATCCTTGCCGAGGCGACCCGCGCCGGCCCGCCAACTTTTTCCACCCGCGTCGGAATCAGGCGTGGAGCGTAGACTCTGGCGGCCGTGCCGTTCACCGACCAAGAGATCCTGGAGACGCTGCGCATGTTCGAGCTGGAAACGCTCGACATCCGCACGATCACGCTGGGGATCAACTTGCTCGATTGCGCCGATCCCGATCTGGAATCGACCTGCGAAAAGGTCTACGCCAAGATCCTGCACCAGGCCAAGGATCTGGTTGCCGTGGGAAAGTCGATCTCGGAGGAGTTCGGCGTGCCGATCGTCAACAAGCGCATCGCCGTGACACCCATCAGTTGGGTCGCGGCCTCATGCGCGGCCGAGGACTTGACGCCCCTGGCGCGCGCTTTGGACGCGGCCGCCAAAGTCGTGGGCGTGGATTTCTTGGGCGGCTTCTCGGCCTACCTCTACAAGGGTTTCACGCGCGCGGATCGAGCGGTGCTCGAATCGATTCCCAGTGCCTTGGCGTCCACCGACCACGTGTGCGCTTCGATCGCGCTGGCCTCGACGCGCGCCGGAATCCACATGGATGCCGTGGCGCGCTTCGCACAGATCGTGCTCGAAACCGCGCGCCAGACTTCCGATCGCGGCGGCCTGGGCTGCGCCAAGTTGGTCTGCTTTTGCAATGCCGTGGAGGACAATCCCTTCGTGGCCGGTGCCCACATCGGTGTCGGCGAAGCAGAGACCGTGGTCAACGTGGGAGTATCCGGTCCGGGTGTAGTGCGCTCGGCGCTGCAACGCCTAGGGCCGGATGCCGATCTCTTGGCCGTGGCCGAAACCGTCAAGCGCACCGCGTTCAAGATCACGCGCATGGGAGAACTCGTCGGTCGCGAAGCTGCGCGGCGCCTGGGCACTAGCTTTGGAATCGTCGACGTCAGCTTGGCGCCCACTCCCGCGCCCGGCGACAGCGTGTCCGACATCCTCGAACTGATCGGCGCCGACCGCACCGGCGCTCCAGGCACCACCGCTGCCCTGGCACTGCTCACGGACGCGGTCAAGAAGGGCGGGGCCATGGCCTCTTCCTCCGTGGGTGGTCTTTCCGGCGCGTTCATTCCCGTATCGGAGGATGCTGGCATGATCGCTGCGGTGCGCGATGGAGCCCTCAGCTTGGCCAAACTCGAGGCCATGACTTCGGTGTGTTCGGTGGGCTTGGACATGGTGGCTGTGCCCGGCGACACCAGCGCCGACGTCATCGCCGGCATCATTGCCGATGAAATGGCGATCGGCATGATGAATACCAAGACCACAGCCGTGCGCATCATTCCGGTTCCGGGCAAGGGGCCAGGCGAGACGGTGGAGTGGGGCGGGCTCCTAGGCACGGCCATCGTGCAGGATCCCGGCCGCTTCGGTTGCAGAGGCCTTTTCCGGCGGGGAGGGCGCATACCTGCGCCTGTGCAAAGTCTTCGCAACTAGGTGGCTCGACGTTTGTGCGCGCCAGGTCCGCGACAAGAAGCATTCAGCTACAAACGTTGCACAGCCGAAAAGTCACGTCTCGACCGCTCCCTCGCGTGTTCGAGACCCTCGTGCCGCACAAGATCCTGCTCGCAAGCCCCACGGCTGAACACTGGCTGCCACCGGAAGAATGTTCCCGGCTTGGCGTCAGCGAAGTTGCTATTCGAGATTGCAATGAACTGGAGGCCGCGCTCGAGCAAGACCCTGGCTTCGTGATCGCGCTACTGGACGAGTCCGCCGGAGACATTGGCCGGTGCTGCGCACTCCTGGCGCGCCATGCGCAGGCTTGCATTTGGATCGCGATGGCGCCACCCGCGGCGGATTCAGGCGCCGCTGCCCTGGAGTGCCACGGCCCGGTGTTCGACCGTCTTACCGGCCATGAGTCGACGGAGCAGCGCCGTGAAACGCTCCAACGCGCCTTGGCGGAGGTTCAACGCCGCCAGTTCTTGAGCAAGCGCTGGACCGAGCACAGTTTCGCCCGTGGTGTGCTCAGTTCCTTCAGCGACATCCTCGAAGACTTGCTGGAGAGCCACGTCAACGGCCTGCACGCGCTGGAAGCTTTCCTGGCCGAACTGGCGCACTGCCGCGACGGGGGTGACTTGCGCGAGCGGGTCGAACGTGCTTGCCAAGCCGTCTGTTCCACGGGGCGGATCGAGTTCGATTTGCGCCGAGGTCCAACACTCGAGCCGCGCGAGCGTTGCGCCTGGAGTCTGCCGGTGGAGTCCCGAGCCGGTCGCGTCGGCTACCTGCTCATGCACAGCTCCAATAGCTGCGCGGAACAACAGGCCGCTGTTCCTACGCAGCGCGAGCGGCTAATGCTTTCCGCGATCGCTTCCGCCACGGCCATGGCCATGGATCACCTGGCGCGCAGCCACGAACGCGACTCGGCGCAGCATGCCACGATCTTGGCTTTGGCCAAACTCGCCGAGCAGCGCGACAACGAGACCGGCCGTCACCTGCTGCGCGTGAGCGAGTATTGTAAGCTCCTAGCTTTGGGGCTGCGCGCACGCGGCTGGCATACGAACGTCATCACCGACGAATGGATCGATACCCTGGTGCGCAGCGCACCCTTGCACGACATCGGCAAGGTCGGCATTCCCGACCAGATCTTGCTCAAGCCTGCACGCCTCGCGCCGGACGAATGGGAAATCATGAAGACCCATACGAGCATCGGCGCCAAGACGCTGGAAGACGTGATGGCTTTCGGTCAAGCCAGCAACTTCCTGGGCATGAGCCGTGACATCGCCTTGGGTCATCACGAGCGCTGGGACGGTGGTGGGTATCCGCGCGGCCTTGCTGGCGATGAGATCCCGCTTTCGGCGCGCATCCTTTCGGTCGCCGACGTGTACGACGCGCTGACGTCCGTCAGGCCCTACAAGGCCGCATGGCCCCACGAGCGCGCGCGGGCCACGATTCTCGAGGGCAGCGGGACGCAGTTCGATCCGCGTTTGATCGAGGTCTTTTCTGCTCAAGGCGTCGAAATGGAAGCCGTCGCGCAGCGACTGGCCGATCACGACGCGACCACGCCCATCGCCAAGCGCATCCCGGTTGCAGACCCGGGAACTGCGCGCAAGCAAAGCGCCTAGCGCTGTAGCGTTCTGCTCGCCGCGGAACGCGCATTCGGGCTACCATCTGGCCCACATTGCAGGGCTGGAAGCGTACTTGGGTAGCCGTTTGGATCGCCAACTTGGCCACGGCGGTGGGGATGATGAGTTTCCTGCCGTTCTTCGCCAGCCACGTCGAAGATCTGGGAGTCCACGAGCCAGGGCGCATCGCGCTGTGGGCCGGACTCTTGTTCGGGGCGGCGCCGTTGTCGGCGTCCTTGATGAGCCCGGTGTGGGGAGCCTTGGGCGATCGCGTAGGTCGCCGCGCCATGGTGATCCGGTCCATGCTGGCGATCACGGTCTTCGTGGGCTTGATGGGTCTGGCGCGGACGCCGACCCAGTTGCTGGTCCTACGCGTGTTGCAAGGGCTGTTCTCAGGCTTCATCGCGCCCAGCCTGACGCTGGTGAGCGTGCACGCTCCGGCGAACGTCCAAGGGCGCATCGCGAGTTCGCTGCAGGTCGCGCTGACCTGGGGTGCGATCCTGGGGCCGGCTTTCGGCGAGGTCATGCGCCGCCTGGGCGGCGTGCCGGCGGTGTACGCTTCCGTGGCGGTGCTGGCCTTGGCCTCCAGCCTTTTGGTGATGGCTTTTGCGCACGAGGATCCGAGCAGCCGCTCCAATCACTCTGGAAGCGTTGGGTTGCGCTCGATCCTGCGCGCGACACGCGAAGACTGGCGCGATTTGCGCAGCAAGCCCAATCTGCGCGTGGCCTTCGCGCTTTCCTTTTGGATCCAATTCGGCATGAACGCGACCTTGCCGCTGCTGGAACTGCATCAACGAACGCTGCCTAGTCCTTGGGGAATGGCCACGATCGGCGCGGGGGCCCTGTTCAGTGCAGCGGCCGTGGCCAACTTGGTCGGTGCACCGCTGTGGGGGCGCTACGCCGATCGCCGCGGCGCCTTCCGGGCCTTGATGCTCTGCGCCGGCTTGTGCGCGGCTGCGTTGGCGTTGCACTCCTTGGCGCACAACTTCGAGACACTCCTAGTCGCGCGCGTATTGCTCGGGCTGGCGATCGCCGGAGCCGGCCCCTTGGCCTTTGGGGTGGCGGCCGCCGAAACTCCCATCGAGCGCCGCGGGGGAGCCTTTGGAATCTTGTTCTCGGCGCGCACGTTGGCCGTGGCCTTGGCCGCTTTCGCGGGCGGATTCCTAGCCGCTTGGATTTCCGTACGCGGTTTGTTCGCGGTCAGTGGCCTGGTCGTGGCCGTGTACTTGGGGCTCGCCTGGCGCGCAGCGCGGACGCAAGCGACATCCGCGCGCGTCTCTTAGGGAACCGCGGCCCGCGCGCCGCAGCATGCTACAGTGCCAGATCGGATCACAGCCCACATTTTGGATACCGCCATGCAATCCGCGCTTCTTGGTCGCGCCACGTACCACCCCGTCCTGGCGCCCTTGCGCTGGGTTTCTTTGCTCGCCGTGGCGTTCGTCTTCGCCGGTTGCAGCCGTTCCACGGCGCCCACGGGCGCGCTGTCCGGCAAGAATCTGTGGCTGATCTGCATCGATACGCTGCGCGCCGATTCGGTCCAGCCCTACGGATCCAAGGTGCCGACTCCCGTGATGCAGCGACTGGCTGACGAAGGCGTGTTGTTCGAAGAAGCAACCAGCCCGGTGCCGCTGACACAGCCCGCGCACACGAGCATGTTCACGGGCAACTACCCAGCTCGCCATGGCGTGCGCGACAATTCGGATTTCATCCTTTCCGATGGGGCGGATACGTTGGCCGAACGATTCAAGCAGGCTGGCTATCAAACCAAGGCCGTGCTCGCGGCCGCGGTGCTCGCCAAGCGCACGGGCCTCGACCAGGGCTTCGATTCCTACGACGACGAGTTTTCCGCGCAACAGATCGCGGGAAAAGTGCCCATTGTCGAGCGCTCTGGGGAGGAGGTCGCCAGCCGCGCGCGCGCGTGGATCGATGCGCGCGATCCCAAGCGGCCCTTCTTTCTTTTCACGCACCTGTACGACCCGCATTTTCCCTACGCTTCTCCCGGCGATCTAGGCCAGCAATTCCAGGCCAATCCCTACGGCGGCGAAGTGGCCTATTCGGACCAGTGCATCGGCCAGATCTGGGCGCACTTGGAAGCCGCCGGGGAACTCGAGCGCACCGCGATCATTCTCGTCTCGGACCACGGCGAATGCTTGGGCGAACACGGCGAGGCAACCCACGGGCTGTTCCTGTACGACGCCGCCGTGCGCGTTCCGTTCTTGTTGCGCTACCCACAAGGCTTAGGCCCGCGCGGCCTGCGCTCCAAGGTCCCGGTCTCGCTCGTTGACCTCGCGCCGACCGCCGTCGAACTGTTCGGGCTCAAACCCCTGACTTGCGAAGGCGTCAGTCTGGTCCCCTTGGTGAACGGCGGAACCATCGCTGAGCGCGAGCTGTACGGCGAGACGCTGTATCCCTTGTTCTACAATTGGAGCCCCTCTTTCAGCGTGCGTGCGGCAGGGCACAAGTTCATTCTCACGCCCAAGCAGGAGTTCTACGACCTCGGCGCGGATCCCAAGGAGCAGAGCAACTTGCTCGCATCCAGCGCCGAGCGCGTCCAGTCTTTCGAGAAGACGCTCCTGGCCCAGTTGGAGCGCTGGCAAAAGCTGACTGCGACCGCGGAAAAGTCCCACGAAGTCGCCTCTGCGCGCGCCCTGGCCGCGCTGGGCTACGCCGCCGGCAGCGCGGCCAGCTTTTCGCCCGGCGACCAATTGCCGGACATGAAGGACAGGATCGGCATGTACGACGAGCTATCCCTGGCGTTGCGCTCGATGGGCGAACAACGCTGGCGCGAAGCCAGGAAGCGCTTGGAGAAGGTGCTCGCCGTCGACCCCAACAATCCTTCGGCCTTGCTCAACATGGGAGATGTGTTGTCGCGGCTTGGAGAATTCGACAAGGCCGTGCAGCAATTCGAGCTGTGCCTGAAGCTTTCGCCCGACAACCGCATGGCCAAGGGCAGCCTGGGCATGTTGTATTTCTCTCGTCAGCGCTTCGATCAGGCGCAGCGCCTATTCGAGGAGTTGCTGGCAGCCGCTCCCAAGAGCGCCGAGCCCATGTATTTCTTGGGCCAGATCCACGAAATGCGCGGCGAAACCAAGCAGGCCCTGGAGCTGTATGAGCGCGTACGCGAATTGATGCCCAACGCTCCGGGCCTGGAGCAGCGCCTTGCGCAGGTGAAGAAGAAACTCGGTTCGAGCTAGCGGCGGGGGCCCTAGCGGCGCCGGAGTGCCCGATTTTTTGCCGCGCTTGATAGGCGCGAAGGCGTCGCTATGCTCTCCCGACGTGATTCGGCAGGTTCGTCCGGCCGTGCGATTTTTTTCTCCTTCCAATCGAATATTTCCACATGCTGTCAACCCTCTCCCTCTTGCTGCTTGGTCTCAACGCGACGCAGCCGCTGGAAGCTCCGGCCATTGTCCCTGCTGGCGTAAGTCTGCCGGTCCAAGATCCCAAGGAAGAACCCAAGAACGTTTGGACTGGTTCGGCTTCCGTGGGTGGTATTCACACGTCCGGTAATTCGGAAACGCGCAATGCCAACATGACGGCCGACGCGGTCTATCGCCGCGAGAAGGACCGCACCACCTTGGCCGCGTTGTGGAGCTACAGCGAAGAAAAGAACACCACGCCGGATTGGAACCTGACCGATCGCCGCGCGGCCTTGAAGGCTAAGTACGACTACTTCCTCGACAAGAAGTCGTACATCTGGGCCAACGGCAGCATCGAAGCCGACGAACAAGCCAACATCGACATGCGCACCACGCTGGGCGCTGGTTACGGTTACCAGTGGCGCGAGACGGAGACCTTCAAGTTCTCGACGGAAATCGGTGCCGCCTGGTTCAAAGAGGAGTACAACGACGGCGAAGAGGACGACTACATGTCCGGCCGCGCGGCGTACTACGCCGATTGGAAAGTCAGCAAAGTTTGGAATCTGCTGCAAACGACCGAGTACTTTCAGTCGCTGGAGGAATCCGAAGATTCGTACGTGCGCGTGGACACGCGCGCCAAGGCGCAGTTCTCGGACAAGATGTTCGGCCAGCTCCAGTGGTTGTTCGACTACGACAACACTCCCGCGACCGGCAAGGACCGCGAAGATCATCGCGTGCTCCTGGGCGTGGGCTGGAAAATTTAGGTCCAGGCCTTGGTTCGTAGCTGCGCACGCCCGCGGGCGCAGCTACGCTAGCCGCGCGAGCGTTGCCACAGGCCCGTGGAAGCGCTCGCGCGCTGCATTTTCTAGGAGCGCTCCACGGCTTGCAGCGCGCCGAGCCGTAGCGCCTCGCTGATCTCGCGGCGCACGAGCGCGGCTTCCAAACGGCTAGGGGCGAGGCCGAGGTTGTGCTCGGCGTAGGACGCTTGCTGCTTGGTTCCGAACCACAGCTCCGGTGCGGGCGAATCTGGCTCCTGGGATCGCCAAGCGTATTGGGCAGCCTGGGTCGATCCTTCCAGTTCGTTGAGCCGCGCGCACAGGCGCTCTAGGTCGGGTCGCGCCGAAAAAGGCCGGGGCTGGAAATCGAACCACGAGCGCGTGGAAAACAGCAGGCGATAGCGAGTTCCCTCTCGCGCCGGAGCGATCCACAGCAGGCGATCGCACGCACTGGCGCTGTGCAGCGCGTGGCGACCGGGCGCGGGCTCGCTCTGCGCAGCCAGAGACGGCGCGGCGCGCCACACGCTCCAGTCCAGGTGCACGATGTCCGTGCGTTGCGCGCGCTCTACTTGCAAACGATCCCGGCTCAGGCGTGCCAGCGGTTCCTCCCAGATCTCCCGCCACGCGCTCAGATCCCCTGTGAGCCAGGCGGGCAAGAGCTCGAGCGAGAAATCCAGCGCCAGTTGGTAGCGCTCGAGCGACGAATTCGCGCCCGCTGCGGGCGCGATCAAGCCCGATTCGGGTTTGGCAGCCGCGGCGACCAGGCAATCGACCTGATACGAACGATCCTGGTCGACTTCGAAGAAGTCGCCCGCCGCGGCCGCCCCGAGCAGTTCGCGGCTGAGCTGCAGGGCCCGCGCAGGCCAGCGCACGGCGAAAAGCGCGCACACGCCATCGGTGTCGAAATGGTTGTTCGCAATCACATTCGCGCCCGCGGCCATGCGCAGGCGACGGGCCTGGTCCAGGCGCGCGAACTCGAGCGCGATGCCGGTCGAGAGTTCGTGGCCCAAGGCGCGCGGCGTTTGGTTTCCGGGCCAGTGGGAGAGCTCCAGCCCAGGCCCCGGGAAGCTACCGTCGACTTTGATCGCGTGCAGAGGCGGCGAGGTTGCATCGACCATGCGCACCGGCAGTTCCATCGCTGGCGTTTCTTCTTGCCCGTGCGCGTTAGGGCTGGCGGCCACCCAGCCAGGTTCCGCCGGCGGGAGTCGGGGGCGGTTCGCTCGGGGGCGCGTCCGCCTTCTTCTTGGCCGCCTCGTCCTCCAGCAACTTGTCGAGTTTCTTCAAGTTGTCCTTGGAGTCGCGCAGCGCCGTGCGCATCCACTCCTGCATGCTGGGCGTCAAGTCCTTTTGCTTGAGCACTTCCTCGGCGCGCAGGCTGGCTTTTTGGTACAGGCTGCGGGCGCGCTCGAAATCGCGGCGCAGGTAGTAGTGCAGCATCACGGCCGTGTCGTTGCAGTATCCGGCGTTTTCCCCGTCGATGGCCAGGGCGCGTTCATAGGCCGTCAAGGCCCGTTCGTACAGTTCCGCGAGCTGCTTGGGGTCGGCTTTCGGATCGCTGCCACGCGTGACGTCGGCGTGGTCGCGCCAAAACAAGCCCAGATTGTTCCAATGCGCGGCACTTTGAGGAGCCAGCACGGTTTGCACCTGCGTCAATCGTGCCGCGCGTTCGTTGTCCGCCGCGGTGCCCGCATCCTTGGGCGAGGCGCAGCGCGCCACCAGCGCATCGATCACGGCCAAATTGTCGGCCACGTTGCCCTTGAGGGTCTCGATCATGCCGCGGCCGTCCAGCTTTTCGTACTCCAGCAGAGCTTCGGCCGCCTGTTCGAGCTTGTCCTGTGCGGCCGCTGCGCGGTACACGAAGTACAGCGAATTCACGTAGTCGGGGGCCAAGCTGAGCACGCTGCGAAACGACGCTTCGGCGGCGGCCCATTCGCTGCGCTGGAACTGGGACCAGCCGCGCCACCAATGCAGCAATCCGGCGTCGCTCGAGGGACCCGGGCGCGCCTTGTCGAAGCTGGCACAGGCCGAATCCAGCATCTCGCCGAAGGCCTTGGGTTCCATGCTGGACGACAAGCGGCCGAGGTCGACCACGCTGGGCGCGAGGGCCAAGGCCGAGGCGTAGGCGGCGGCGGCCTGAGGGTCTTTCTTCCAGGACCACAGATCTCCGATTTGGTTGTAGCACTCCGCGCGTTCCTTGTGCGCCGCGGCGGCGCTTGGCGAGGCATTGAGTTCGAGGGCGCGTTCGAAGGCGACCTTGGCCGCGTCCCAACGTGCTTGTGCCGCTTCCTTCCCTTCGGGACCGCCGGCTTGCACGTACTGCGAGAAGGCAACGCGCCCCAACATCATGGACGCGGTGTGGCTCTTGGGCCTGAGTTTGACGGCTTGCTCCGCGGCTGCTTGAGCCGCATCCAAGTCGCCCGCGTACCAAGCGGCTTCCGCTTGCGCTTCGAAGGCATCTTCGAACAGTTTGGGCTCGGCCGAAGTCGCGCGCGCGAGCATGCGCGCGGCATCCTGCAATTCGCCCTGCGTGTACGAGGTAGTCGAGCGGCGAGCAATCGCATCCTTGGCGCGAGCAAAGAAAGCCCAGCCGACTAGGTAGTCCTTGGCCGCCTTGGGGGCGGCAGCCGGCAACCGCTCCGAGACCTCCAGCGCTTCGTCGAAACGCCCCGCGCTGACAAAGGCGCGCCCCAGCCAAAGCAGCGCGCGGTCCGGATCCTGCTCGGCGGCGCGGCTCAAGACCTCGATGCCTTCGGCGACCTTGCCCTGGTCGACGAGCTCGCGGCCCTGGAGCAACAAATCGCCGGCCGCTTGGGTGCCCAGCGCTCCCCGTGCGCTCGTGCACAGGAGCAACGTTGCCAGCGAAAGCGAGGCCAAATTCCAAGGCGTGTGGCAGTGCATGGGTGGGTGTTTTCTATTCCAGAGTTAAGTGCGGAGAGGAAACGGTCAGGCGGGCACACACTGGGGCCGCGCCAGGGGCGCGGTCCAAGTGCCATGGGCTGCGCAAACAGTCCCTTGACTCCTTCTAGTCTCCCGGGCGGCCACGGGGAACAGCCAAAGCGGCACGCGCACGGGGCAAGTAATCGCGTTCCACGTCCAAACGCGGTGCCGAGCCGATTTTCAGGCTGGCCTCCAGCCAGGTGACGGCCTTGTCCGGCTCCCCGCGATGCTCCAGGTACAGGAATCCCAGGGCTTGGTGCGCGTCGCCCCAGGCCTCCTCCAGAGCTATTCGGGTCTCGGCGTCGAGCTGCGGCTCGGTTAGGCGCGCGCGCCCGCTCTCGATGGCCTGACGCAAGGACGGTTCGGCTTCTTGCCAGGCCGCGCCCATGTGATAGACGGCCACACAGGCCGCGTCCACTTGCGAGCGCAAGTCGTTTTGGTCGGCGCCGCAGGCGGCCAGAAATGCGCTGTGCGAGCGGGCGTAGGCCTCGTTCGCGCGGCGCTTCAATTTCCCGGCCGCGTCGCGCATCAAGTCGCGCTCGCGTTCCGTGCCCCACAAAGAGCTGGGAATCTCCGCCAATCCGCGCAACTGGGCCAAGCGGCGTTCCTCGCGCAGCTTGCCGTTGCCGGCGCGCGATGCGTCCACGGCGGCAAGTTCCAGGCGCGAGGCATGGTCGCGCTGGAAGCGTCCACAGGCGCGCGCCCATTCGGCCTTGCCGCTGTCGAGCTTGTGCAGCAGCAAGTAGGTCTTGGCTGCTTGGCCGAGCTCGTCGCGGCCGGCCCACTCGCGCGCTATCACCTCGAGACCCTCGCGCGCCGAACGCACGCGTCCGTCGACGCGGACCGCCGAAGCGCCTTGGAACAACTCCTCCGTGGATTCGAACACCCGTCCGGCGTCTTCGAGTCGTCCGAATTCCACGTGGCACCAGCCGATCGCGGTCCGGCACAAAGCTTCTTGGTGCAAACAAGCCAAGGTCAAGCTGCGATCGAGCTGGCGCGCGCGCGCGAAGGTGCCTTCAATGGCGCGCAGTTCCGAGCGCGGGTCGCGGGCGATCTGCGCGCTGGCTTCGTCGAAGCGTGCACGCGCCGGCATCCAGTAGCCTAGCGCGACCTGCGGCTGCTCCAATCGAAAGCGCGTGTACGCTTCGACCACGGCGCGCGTGCCGCCGGCTGCGGCCAGGAACGCCACGTAGCGTTGGTGCAGCTCCGCCGCGCGCGGCACGTGCTTGAACAGGCCGCGTTCGCACACCGTCAAAGCTGCCTCGGGGCGCCCGAGGTCGGCGTAGAAGTCCGTAAGCGCCACCCAGGCCCACGGGTCCTGGGGTTGCAGCTTGCGCTCCTCGTCCAAGGCGAGTTCGCACAGTCCCTGCAGTTCTTGGCGCGAGAGTACGGGGCCCTGGTCGGCTGCCGGATCGCTCGGCGTCGGCTGGGCTGCGAGCGCTGCCAGGGCCGCGCGCGAAAACGTGCGCGCGTGGCTTTCGGCAGTCGGCAACCAGGAACTTTGTTGGGCGGGCGATTGGGATTTGCGCGCGCGAGCGCGCTGGGCGCTAGCCAGCGCTTCGCCGCCGCGACCGAGCGCGAGCAGCGCGCGCGCCGACCCGAAGTGGGCGTCGGGCGAATCGCCCGCGGCCTGAAATGCCTGCAGCGACTCGGCCAGCAGCACGGCGTCCCCATCCGCGCTTGCGAGGATCAACTGGCTTTCGCCGCGGACCAAGAGCAGCTCGCTGTGTAGCGGCGCGACTTCCAGGCCGCGCTCTGCCGAAGCGAGCGCTTCGCTCGGCAACCCGCGCAAGAGCAGCGTTCGGGCTTCGTTGGCAAACGGTGTCCCGACCAAGCGCTCGAGCGCTTCGCTGGCGCGCGAGAAGTCGTTGTTCTCCAGGGCCTGGCGCGCTTCGCGCTTGAGGCGTTCCTCTTCCGCGCTCAAGGCCGATTCCGCCGCCGGCGGTCCTTGTCCCTGCAGCGCCGCCTCGCCGGCCGCTTTCGATTCCTCCTCCACTGTGGCAGGGACGCCTCGAGCACCCGCAGCCAGGGACACGCTGCTCGCCGCGCGGCCCAGTGGCAATGACGCCGCCGGGCTCGTGCAGCCAAGCAGCGCAAGCTGCGCCACATACAGACAAGCGTGGTTGGGCAAGGGGGAACGGCGCGCGAATCCGCGGCTCGTGCCCCAAAGTCTAGCGCGCGGCATCCTTCCAGAAGACACAGGAAGAGACCGTCAGCGCGTTCGTCCATCGTTCCGCCCTCCAAACCGGGCTACACTGCCTGGGCCTGCCGGCGCCGGCCAACGCCGGCCGTGGTGCCCGGCGAAAACTCCTCCCTAAGGGACCCATGACCTCTTTCCCGAAAGCCAAGCCGCGCTCGAGTCTGGCTCCATTTCGCGCACGGTTCGCGCGCGCCCTGTCGTGTCTGGGCCTGCTTGGCCTGCTTTGGACCAGCTCCTGCGACAACCCGGCTTGCGTCTTTGGAGGAACTTGCTCGGACGACGACCCGCTCGGCAGTGGCCCCGCAGCCACCGTGCCGGCCAACCACGCTTGGGTCAGCACCGCGGCGCCCAAGATCGAGGCTGTCTTCCCCAGCGGTGGCAGCCGAGCCAAGACCACTCCCGTCGTAGTGCGCTTCAGCGAGTCCATGGCCGTTTCCAGTTTGACTGGGTCGACCTTCGCGCTGGTGCAACAGGGCGGTTTTGGAAATCCGACCTTGTTTCTGCCGCCGGTTTTGCTTGGAGACGGGCGTCTGTTCGTGCTGATCCCCGCCCAGCCCTTGACCGCGGGCGCCACGTACAACTTGAGCTTGGCCAAGGACAAGGTGGTCTTGGATCTTGCCGGCCAGCAGTTGACCCAAGCGGCGGAGCAAACGTTGGTCAGCTTCACCGTGGCCGAGACCGACCCGGCCCTGCCGGCGGTAGTTGCCAGTTGGCCACCGGACGGCAGCTCGAAACAGAGCGCCACCGAAGAAATCGCGGTCGTGTTCGATCGCCGGCTGCTGGCGGCCAGCGTGAACAGCGATTCCTTCGACGTGACCATCGATGGCGCGCAACCTCCGTTCGATCCGCCCGCCTCGCCGGCGGTGTTGATCGGTGCGGGCAGCTTTCCGTCGGCGGATACGCGCGTGTGGCGCTGGCGCAGCGTCGATGGAGCGGGCGAGGCCCAGCCGCTGGGAATCGGCTCACAAGTCGTGGTGCATTTGTCGCCTACGGGCGACAAGATCTTGGCCGAGGGCGGCGGCGCCTTGCCTAGCATCGAAATCGACCACCAATTGCTGTCGTTTCCCGCGCCCCAAGCCGCGTTCCTCGCTTCACAGCCCAGCGACGCGATCGGGATCGCCAACCTGAACGGGACCGTGCCGCTGGCGGTCGACGTCCTGGTCGGCAGCGTGCTTGCCACGGACGTGATCGACGTTTTCCTGTTCGGACAGACCAAGAGCGATCCGCCGCAACTCGCCGCGCTGTCGCGCCAAGTGCAAATCGCGGACGTCACCTACGACCCGGGCACGGGCGTGGCGACGCTCGGTGAAGCAGAATTGAACCTGGCTCCCGCCGGCACTCCATTGAGCAGTTTCTTCGCAGACGGCAACTTGACCATTGGCCTGCGCCTGCGGCGCGCCAACGTCGGCGGGCCGCTGCGCCTTTTGGACGCCGATCCCGACCAGCCCGGCACACAGACCGCGCGCCTGGACGTGACACCGCCCAAGCTCGTGGGATTCGGTTCGACAGGCACGAATCTCAAGTCCTTCAGTTCGGACTTGCGCGATTTGTGCTTGGTGGGGCGCGCGTCGGAAAAACTGCGCGCGGTCGAAGTTACCACGGGCCTTGGCAGCAACGGCACCCAACCGTCAGTAGTCGCCTCCGACGGCACGACCTTCGTGGCGGCGCCGGTGTCCTTGGGCGTGGTCGATCCCACGCAACTTCCGCTGCCGTTCAGCGTGCGGATCTACGACGCGGCGTTGAACGCGGCGCTAGCGGACACGAACGCGCGCTTCGAACAAGTGGGCGTGAGCGGTCCAGGCGCGGCCCTGCCCGGCAACGCAACCTTTGCTCTGCAGCTGGTCGATGCGCGCACGCTCGCAGCCCTCGCCGGGGCCGATGTCTTCGTGCACCAGGACCAAAGCGGCGTGATCACGCCCATTGATGCCAAGATCACGGACGCGGCTGGCCGCGTCGTCGCGTTGGCCGCGCCCACGGGAGAGACCATCGTCACCGTGCAAGCCACCGGATACACGACGCTCACACTCCACGGCGTGCCGACGGCGCGCCTTTCGTTGACGCTCCAGCGCCACAACCAAGTGCCTTTCTTGGCCGCGGGCGTGCTGAGTTCCTCCGACAGCGACATCGGCATCTACGATCGGCGCGTGGTCGACTCGCGCTCTTTCCCCAGTGACGCTTGGGGCGTGGACGTTTCGTCCTGCGGCCTCAACACCGTCACCGGACTGTTCGAATGTGCCTTCGGCCCTCGGCCCGTGTCGGGCTTCGCCGGCGTGGTCAGTGGCCTGGCAACGGATCCGCCCAACTCCGAGTTCAATTATTCCGCGACTACGTTTCTGCGCGATTTCGCGTGGGTCGCGCCGACCCCTCTGCCCGTAGGTACGACTTTGCCGTTGGTGAGCGTGCAGCTAGGCGCGCCGCTGGACGATGCCGACACCAGCGTCGAAGATCGCGCCTTGGATTGGCTGCAGGCGACGCTCGATGCAAGCTCCGCCAGCGGGCTGGACCTAAACGAATTGGAAGCACAGCCGCGCGTCTTGGCGCAAGCGCGCGCGCGCAGCTTGAGCGGCAGCGCCGGTGTCGGCGCGGGCGTGGCCTTCCCTCAATCCGGGTCGCCGACGAACGTCTGGAAGCTGCGCAGCGCCATCTCGGGCCGAGCTGACCCGACCGACAACAAGTACCCGGGCGACGAAATCGGCGATCTGGTCAGCGACGGGGCGATCGACGCGCAACTGCGGCTGTTCGCCTAGTTGCGCGACGACGACGGCAATCGCAGTGGCCGTCGCGCGCGCGAGACCGATTTTTCGGGCACCCTGGCGCTCTTGCCCGTGCCCACCTTGATCTCTCCCGCGCCGGGCGGCTCCAGCGGATCCAAGACCTACGATGTCGAGTTTGGCAACGCCCTCTCC
>JAKFYL010000147.1 GCA_021730845.1 Planctomycetota bacterium
CCTTTGCGCCTTGGCCTGGTTCACGCTGCGCGACGAGTCGAAGGAGACCGCGCGGCCGCTGGCCCAGAATGGCCCAGCCGTGCCGGATTCGCCCATGCAATCACCGGCCGAACTGCCGGCGGCTGCATCCGAACCGGAGGTTCCCAGCGAGGTCGTGCGCGAGGAAGCCAAGACCGTCGCCCAAGAACAGCGCGCGCAGCGTTTCGCTCCCGCCAACTTGGTGGAATTGCGGGGCCTGGTCCAGCTGCCGCCTCGCACGCCCGAGACCGAGCGGGTGACGGTGTGGGCGCTGGAGTCCGCGTCCAATCCAAGCGCGCGCTTGCTCGATAGGGACTTCGACGCTCCGGATTCGAGCAAACGTGACATCGCCGTATTGGCCGAGGCCGAACTCGACCGGTCGGGCACCTTCACGCTCCCAATACCCAAGGACGCTCCCAAGGTCTGGCTCTTCGCTCGCGGTCGCTTCGTGGCGACTCGTGAAGCCAAGCAAGTCGCAAGCGGTCAAACGGACATCGCGCTGGAGACGGAGCTAGGTGCCTGGCTGCGCGGCAAACTGGTGGCGGCGGGCGGAATCGAGCCCAAGGACTACGAGGGTTTGAAAGTCGCGCTCGTCAGCCAGCCGATTGGCGGCAGCTTCGACACCATGAGCGCGGGTAGCCAGCGCATTGCTCGCCGCGAATGCGCGCTGTCCGCCGAGGGCACGTTCGATTTCTTTGCCGTGCGACCCGGCGCGAGCTTGGAGCTGCAAGGCGTTCCCGAGCACTGGGCCGCGTTCAAATCCGAGAAATTCGAATTGGAACCTGGCACCGAGCGCAGCATGGAGATCGTCTTGACGCGCGGCGGCTCGATCTCGGGTCGAGTCGTGGACGAGCTGGGCCAAGGGATTGCGGGAGCCAAACTCGAAGTCGAACTAGGCAGCGTCATGTTCGGCCGAGGCGGCCTCGAAGTGCGCCAAACCAAGTCCGACGCGACGGGCAATTTCGAGTTGGCGGCCGTGGCCCCGGGGAAACTCTCGCTGGCGGTCGAAAAGCAAGACTTCCTGGAGCAGCGATTGCCGATCGAACTCGCGCTGGGCGAGCAACGCAAAGCTCTGGTGATCACGCTGGGCAGCGGAGGTTTGCTGGCCGGCCGTGTGCTCTGGCCCGATGGCACGCCCGCGGCCGACGTGGACGTCGACGTCGAATTCGACCAGGCTAGCTTGGGCGGATTGGACGGCCTCAACGCCTTGCAAGGCGCTTCGGGCTCCGCGGATACCGACGCGCAGGGCCGCTTCCGCATTTCGGGGCTTGGCAAGGGCCCGTTCGTCGTGGAAGCACAGGCCCGACCCAAGGGAATTGAAACACAAGCAGAGACCAAGACGTTGGAGGCTTGGCCTGCGGCGCAAGACGGGTCCCCGGCGGCGCCGGGCGCAACCGATTCGGCCAGCAAGAAACGCTGGACTGCGCGCCTTGGCGGGCTGCGCCCTCCGCGCGAGGACTTGGAACTGCGCCTGGAAGCGCCGCTTTCGATCGCGGGTCGCGTGCAAGACAGCGCAGGCAACGGCCTGGACTCGTTTCGCGTGGTCGCGCGCAGCAAAGCGGCGGGCGCGGGCATCGCGGGACTGGGCGGCGAGCGCATCGAACAGCAGTTCGACGGCACCAAGGGCGCGTTCACTCTGGACGGGTTTTCGAAGGGCAAGTGGGAAGTTGCAGCCCTGGCGGAAGGCTACAGCCCGCCGACCGCCGCGCTGGAGATCGTTGTGCCGCTGGATGCGGCCGCAGCGCCGCCGACCATCACCTTGGAAAAGGCCGCCAGCGTGGCCGGCACCGTGCTGGATCCAACGGGCAAGCCGGTCGCCGGAGCCACCGTCGCGCCGCGCGTCGACTTGACCCAACTTGGAAAGCTAGCGACCAAGGGTCAGCCCCCCAAGGCGGAGTCGGGCGCCGATGGGACGTTTGCTTTGACCAACATCGGAGTCGGCGGCCACAACTTGGTAGCGACCTTCGAGGGTTACGCGCGCAGCCCAGCGGTGGCCGTGGATCTGACCCCGGGCGAGGCCGAAACCGGAGTCGTCCTGAGCTTGCGCGTCGGCGGGACGATTCGCGGCGAAGTCTTCGGCAAGGACGGAAAACCCGCCGCCGAACGCATGATCGTCGCCCAAGTCCCCGAAGACATGACCGGCCAGAAGATCGCCACCAGCGATGCCGAGGGCCGTTTCCTGTTTGCGCACGTCGAGGCGGGCAACTGGCAAGTCGTGGCCCTGGGCGGCGATTCGTCGAGCAAAGCTCCCTCGGGCGACGATGCGGGTGCGGCGGTTTCGGACATGTTGGGCGACATGAAGTTCAGCATCGCCAAAGTCGTCGACGGCGAGGAAGTCTTCGTGCAACTGGGGGCGCCTCCCGCCGATCCAGTGCGCCTGACTGGCCGCGTGATCCTTGCGGGCTCGGGACAGGAAGGGCTGATGGTCGCGTTCATCGCCGACGGCCGCAAGCTGGGTGAAGCCATGAAATTCACCACCACCGCCAAGGGCGGAACGTTCGAAATGGATTTGCCGGGGCCCGGAAGCTACTTGGTCACGGCGCAAAAGCTCACCGGCGGCATGGGGCAACAACAGACCTACGAGACGCGCGTCGACATCCCCAAGGTCAGCGCGCACAGTCTGGAAATCGATTTGCCCCTGGGGAGAATCGCCGGAAGCGTGCGCGGACCCGACGGCCCCAAGGCCGGAGCGCGCGTGAATCTTTGGAACGACGGCCCGATCTCCAATGGATCGCTGTCGGGGGGCAACTTCGCCGAGATCCAGACCGATGCCAAGGGGAACTTCGAGATCGGCTGGTTGCGTCCCGGAGAGTACGTGGTCGCAGCCGGTGGTGCGCCGATGCTGAACCTAGGTGGAGACGACGCGGGAGTGCTGGGACGCGAACTGCGCACGGGCTTGAAGCTCGGTGAAGGCCAATCCCTGGAGGGTCTGGACTTTCGCTTGAAGGCCAGCGGTTCCATCGAGGGTACCCTGGTAGGAGCGGGCGGCGCGGCACTGGGAGGAGCCACGGTGTTCGCCCGCGACGAGAACGGTGTGATCGTGGACCGCATTTCGTTCGTCCAAAGCGACCCCGGAGGACGATTCCGCTACTCCGGATTGGCACCCGGTCAGTACAAGCTCTGGGCGCGCGACGCGTCGCAAGTTGCGCAGGAGGTCATGGTCAAGGTCGCCGAAGCCAGCACCAGCGAAGTCAAGCTGGTCATGGCGGCGGGAACCGTCCTGGTGGTATCCCTCAGCGATGCCAAGGACGCCCCCCTGGATTGCAAGGTGAGCGTGCTCGACTCCTCCGGCAAGCTCGTCAACGGCGTGTTTTCCATGACCGAGATCATGTCGAGCTTGCAACAGGGCAATTGGTCCTCCAAGGAACAGCGGGTCGGCCCCTTGCCCCCCGGCAAGTACAAGGTCATGGCCGCGACCAGCGACGGTCAGGTGGCGAGCAAGCCTGTCCAGCTCTCCGGGCAGCAAAGCGAGCGCAAGGTCAGCCTGCGCGTCGGAGAGGGCTAACGGCCTAGCCCGGCGGTTCATTCCCGCGCGGCGATGCATTAGTGTAGCGGGGTGCCCAAAAAGCCTGCTACACCAGTTCCGGTCCTGCTGCGCATTGCGCGCCCCGACCTTTCCCTCACCGAGCACTCCCTCAGCCGCGAGTGGCTCGAGGTCGACGGTCGGGGAGGATTCGCGTCTTCCACCATCCTCCTGTGCAATCTGCGTCGCTACCACGGCTTGCTCGTGGCGCCTTTTGGCGCAGCCGGCAAGCGTTTCGTTTTCTTGACCCACTTGGAAGAGACTCTGCGCCCCGTGGGTGGCAATGCCGTGGAAGTGGGACTTTCCATGGCGCGCTATCGCGGCACCTTCCAGCCGCTCGGTCATCGGCACCTGGAGAGCTTCGAGTTGCGGCCCTGGCCAGTGTTCACGTACATGGTCGGGGCCCTGGGCGTGCGGCGAGAAATCATGATGGTGCGCGGCACTCGCGTAGTGCTCGTGCGCTGGTCTTTGTTCGGACAAGGTCCGGAACTGGATTTGCGCGTGCGTCCGATGCTCGCCTGCCGCGAGGCCGACGCCCTGACTTTCGAGAACTCCGTGCTGGATGCCACGGTGCGCCGCGACGGCGAGGCGCTGCTGCTGCAGCCCTATGCCCAGTTGCCCGCGGTGGCCTTGAACACCCAAGGCGCGCCGTCGCATTTCGAGCCGCACCCAATTTGGGCCCATGGACTCGAGTACTCGATGGACCTGGAGCGCGGCTACGACGGCCATGAGGACAATTTCAGTCCCGGATGGATCTCGATGCGCATGCGCCCGGGCATGGAAGTAGTTCTGGCCGCGAGCCTCGACACGCCCGTCAACGCGCCGGCGGAACTTTTTCGTCGCACGGCCGCCGAGCGCTCAGCGCACCTGGCCGCGCAACTCGACAAGCCAGGCGAGCCCCGCGCCGTGCGCCGAGCCACGCAGCTTTCCTTGGCCGCCGACGATTTCCTGTACGAGACACAGGCAATCGTGAAGGACAAGCCGTGCACCAGGCGCGGCGTATTGGCCGGCTATCCTTGGTTTTTGGAGTGGGGCCGCGACACGTTTCTTTCCCTACCAGGCCTGTACTTGTCCCGCGGCCAGGTGGCTCAGTGTGGGGAAGCGCTGGTCGGTGCGACGAGCTTTCTACGCGGCGGCTTGATGCCCAACATCTTCGCTCCCAGGCCCGAAGACAGCGCCTACAACAGCGCCGACGCGGCGCTGTGGTTTGCCAGGGCCTGCTTGCTGTTCGACCGCGCGGGCGGCGAACGCAGCTTGATCGGCGAACACCTACTGCCCGCGCTGCGGCAGATCGCAGATAGCTACTTGGCCGGCACGGAATTGGGCCTGTCATGCACGGACAAGGGACTCTTGCAGGCCGGATCCAAGGAACACAACGCCACTTGGATGGACGCCGTGACCCCGGAGGGTCCGGTAACCCCGCGCAACGGCTGTGCCGTGGAACTCAATGCCTTGTGGTACTCGCTGCTGGCCTACCTGGAAGAGCTGGAGCAGCGCGCAGGCCGCGCGGAACAAACGCGCGCTTGGAGAAAACGCAAACGCCTCACCGGCGCCAACTTTCTGCGCAGTTTTTGGGTCGAGGAGGGGCGCTACTTGGCCGATGTCGTGCAGGTGCCGACGGCGAACGAGCCCAGCGGCAGTCGCGACGATAGCGTGCGTCCCAACATGATACTGGCCGCCGCGCTCGAGTTCAGCCCACTGTCCGATACGCGCCGCAAGGACATCGTGCGGCGCGTCGAGTTCGAACTGCTGACATCCCGCGGCCTGCGCACACTCTCGCCGCGTCATCGCAAGTATCGAGGCGTCTTCGCCGGCGACCCCAAACAGCGCGACCAGGCCTACCACCAAGGAACGGTCTGGCCCTGGCTGCTGGGCAGCTTCGTGGAGGCCAGCGTGCGCGCTTTCGGACCTATCGGACCTGGCAAGCGCAGCCTGGTGCGCTTGCTGGAAGGCTTCGACGAGCACTTGGATGCCTTCGGTTTGGGGCATGTGTCCGAGGTGTTCGATGGCGATCCCCCCCATCGACCAGGTGGCTGTTTCGCGCAGGCCTGGAATACGGCCGAACTGCTGCGCGCGTGGTCGATCCTCACGACCGCTGCGCGGGGAACGCGCGCGTGAAGGTGCTCATGCTGGGCTGGGAATATCCGCCCCACATCACGGGTGGACTCGGAACAGCGTGCCAAGGTCTTGTTCACGGTCTGGTAGCCGCCGGAATCGAAGTCGTTCTGGTCTTGCCGCGCGTGCACGGAGACGAGCGCGAGCCGGATGCCAAGCTGGTCGATTGCTCCTTGCTGGACCACGCATTGAGTTTTGCTCCCGGCGCGTGCCGCCAGGTCGCGATCGACAGCCCGCTGCGGCCCTATGAGGGCCCGCGCGCCTTCGCCGCGCGGCGCGGGTCGCACTCGAGCGAGGAATCGCCAGCGACGACCACGCTCGTCGGAGGCTACGGTGCGGGGTTGTTCCAAGAAGTCGAGCGCTATGCCGGACTGGTGGATCAAATCGCGCGCACCGAAAGCTTTGACTTGGTCCACGCCCATGACTGGATGACGTTTCCTGCCGGTGCCAATGCGGCGCGCGCGTCCGGCCGGCCGCTGGTGATTCACGTGCATGCCTGCGAGCACGATCGCAATCCGCTGGCCCAGGAACCTCGCATCCAAGCCATCGAGCAAGCCGGGATCGACGCCGCGGACCGGATCGTCAGCGTCAGTCGCTACACCGCGCGCACCTTGGCCCGCAACTACCGCTTGGAACAAGGTCGCGTGCGCATTCTGCACAATGCCGTGCACCTTGCGCCGCCACGGGCGCCCCTGCATGCACGCAAGATCCCGGAGCCCATCGTGATGTTTCTGGGGCGCGTCACTTCCCAAAAGGGCCCGGACTATTTCTTGGAGGCCGCTGCGCGCGTGGTGCGTGTGCAAGCGCACGTCAAGTTCGTACTGTGCGGTTCGGGGGACATGCTGGCGCCCATCGTCGAACGCTGCGCGCGCATGGGCCTGGCCCGGCATGTACATTTCACCGGATTCCTCAACAAGCACGAGGTGGAGCACATGTTTCAGCTCGCCGACCTGTATGTCATGCCCTCGGTTTCCGAACCCTTCGGCATCACGCCCTTGGAAGCCTTGGCCCAAGGCGTGCCCGTGATCGTCTCGCGCCAAAGCGGTGTCACCGAGGTAGTACGCAGCGCCCTGCAAGTCGACTACTGGGACGTCGAGGGACTGGCCAATCAGATCTTGGCCGTGCTCTCGCGCCCCGCTTTGGCAGAACACCTGCGCAGCAGCGGATACGAAGAGCTGCGTACGATCACCTGGGAAGATCGCGGTCGTGCATTGAACTCCATCTACACCGAGGTGTGCGCGTGAGCCCGCGCGCGGAACAACCTAGCGGGCGCGCCGAGCCGGCCCCGACGCAGACGCAAACGGCAGTGGTGTTCTACTTCCAGGTGCACCAACCGTTCCGCATTCGTCATTTCACGTTCTTCGATATCGGACAAGGCGCGGAATATTTCGACGACGACGAAAACAAGCGCATCATTCAGCGCGTTGCCGAGCGTTGCTACGTGCCCATGAACGCGTTGCTCTTGCGCGCGATCGAGCGCACCGGCGGTGCATTTCGCTGCGCGTTCTCGATTTCCGGCACGGCACTGGAGCAAATGCAAGCCTGGGCGCCGGAGGCTTTGGAGAGTTTCCAAGCCCTAGCCGCCACAGGAAACGTCGAATTCTTGAGCGAAACGTCGCACCACTCCCTGGCCTGCATGGCGCCGGAAGCTGCGCGCGAGGAATTCGAACTGCAAGTGCGCGCGGGCGCGCGAAAGATCGAGCAACTGTTCGGCCAGATTCCGCGCACGTTTCGAAACACGGAACTGGTGATTTCCAATTCCATAGCCAAGCGCATCGAGGATTTGGGGTTCATTGCCATCTTGGGCGAAGGTGCCGACCGACTCCTGGACTGGCGCAGCCCCCACCGCGTGTACCGCCCCGCCACGTGCAAGCGCCTGCAGCTGCTCTTGCGCTCCTACAAACTGTCGGACGACATTGCGTTTCGGTTCTCCAATCGGGAGTGGGACCAGCATCCGCTGCTGGCCGACCGCTTTGCGCAGTGGATCCACGACACCCCCGCTGCCGACCCGTACGTAGGCCTATTCATGGACTACGAGACGTTCGGGGAGCATCAATGGGAAAAGACGGGCATCTTTGCCTTCATGGAGCATCTGCCCGCGGCGATCTTGGCCGACAGTAGGTTCTGCTTTCGAACCCCCAAAGAGATTGCCCAACGATTCGCTCCCGTGGCTACCCTGGACATCCAAACGCCCCTGTCTTGGGCTGACGCCGAACGCGACTTGACCGCGTGGCTTGGCAACCCCATGCAGCGCGCAGCCCACGACGCGTTGTACGCACTGTGGCCCGCGGTGCGTCGGCTCGCGGCCGCCGGCCAAGAGGAACTCGTGTCCATTTGGCGCAAGTTGTCCACCTCCGACCACGTCTATTACATGTGCACCAAGTACTTTTCGGATGGGGACGTACACAAGTACTTCAGCCCCTACGCAACTCCTCACGACGCCTTCATTTCCTACATGAACGTGATCGACGACCTAGCGCGCCGCGTCGAGACCGCGCGAGCCGCACTCCCTGTGACCACAACCCCGAGTAACTCGTGACCAGACTGCAAGCGCTGTTCGAAGTCAGTTGGGAGGTCTGCAACAAAGTCGGCGGAATCCACACGGTGCTATCGACCAAGGCCAAGACATTGACCACCAAACTGGGCGATGACTACATCGCCGTCGGTCCATGGCTGCTTGCCAACGCCAGCTCCGAAGCCAGCTTCGAAGCCGAGTCGGGTTTCGATGCCTTCACCGAGGAGTGCCGTCGGGCGGGAGTTCCAGTGCGCGTCGGCCGCTGGAAGATCCCCGGATCTCCGCGCACGATCTTGGTCGAATTCTCAGGTCTGTACGCCAAGAAGGACGGCATTCTCGCTGGACTCTGGGAGAACTTCGGCGTGGACTCCATCGCCGGCGCCTGGGACTACGTTGAGCCGGTGATTTTCGGCGAGGCCGCCGGAATCGTGATCGAACGCTGGTGGCAATCGTACCTGGCCCCCCGGCGTCGCAAGTGTGTGGCCCAATTCCACGAGTGGATGACCGGCTCCGGCCTGTTGTATCTCAAACGCAACCAGCCGCGCATCGGCACGGTATTCACCACGCACGCCACGACCTTGGGGCGATCCTTGTGCTCGACCGGCGTTCAGCCCGAGCAAGGATTGGCTGGACGCACGAGCGACGCGGCCGCCGAGGCCATTGGCGTGCGCTCCAAGCACTCGCTCGAAAAAATCAGCTCGTTGCAGGCGGACGTGTTCACTACGGTCAGCACACTGACCGCTTCCGAAGCCGAACTGTTCTTCGATCGCCGACCGGATCCGGTCTTGCCCAACGGAATCGATCTGGACGTCGTCGACGAGTTGGCGGGCCCCGTCCAGCGCGAAACTGTGCGCCAGCGCTTGGTGGATTTCGCCCGGCGCTTTCTGGGCAAGGACTGTTCCAAGGCCGCTTTCTTGATGGTTTCGGGCCGCTACGAGTTCCGCAACAAGGGTATCGACTTGGTGCTCGAAGCCGCTGCTCGCTTGCACAAGCGCGCGGGCAAACCCGTGGTCCTGTTGCTGGCCGTGCCGGCCGGACAGTCCGGCGTCGCCGGCAGCGTGCTGGAGCGCAAGCACGGTCCCGCCGAGTCTTTCCAAACACCCCTGGGCACTTCGACGCACAACCTGAACGACGCGCTGGGCGACCCCATCCAACAGGCCACCAAACGCCTGGGGCTCACCAACCAACTCGACGCGCGCGTGAGCGTGATCCAGATTCCGATCTACTTGCATCCCGCCGACGGACTGTTCGACTTGCCGTACGAGGCCTTGCTGCGCGCCGCCGACTTGTCGCTGTTCCCTTCCTTCTACGAGCCCTGGGGCTACACGCCGCAGGAAAGCTTGGCCATGGGCGTGCCGACAGTGACCAGCGACCTGGCCGGCTTCGGGCAATGGGTGCTGGCCAGCGGACTCTCGGGACAGGACGGCGTTCATGTCCTGCGCCGCGAAAACCAACGCTTCGAGGACAGCGCGGCGCAATTGGCGGACTTGATCGAATCGGTACTGGGAGGCGGCGCGGACGCCCAGCGCTGTCGCAATGCTGCGCAGCGCACCGCCTGGTCCGACCTGATTGCCAATTACGAACGCGCGTTCGAACTGGCGCTGCAAGCCGCGGACGCTCGCGCGCAAGATGCACCTCCCGTGCCATTCCGGCCCGTGGTGCCGTTCACGGTGCTGCCCCAGCCGGATGGCAAGCGCCCGCGCCTGCTGACCTTCGACGTTTCGGCGACCTTGCCTGGGCCGCTGAGCGACTTGGCGCAACTGGCCACCAATCTGTGGTGGTCCTGGGATCCCGAGGGCGAAGCGCTGTTCGCATCCATTTCCTCGGCCAGTTGGGATGCGTGCGGGCACAATCCCGTGCAGTTCCTGCGCACGGTGTTCCCCGAAGACCTGCGCCAAAAAGCGGAAGAACCGGCCTTCCTCGAACGCTTGCAACGCGTGAAGGCGCGCTTCGATCAGTACCTGAGCAAGGGCCGCGGGCGCCGCGATTTGGCCCCGGCAAGCGGCCCCACCAGCAGCCACCCGATCGCTTATTTTTCGGCCGAATTCGGTCTGCACGAATCGTTGTGCATCTACTCGGGGGGGCTTGGCATCTTGGCTGGCGATCACTTGAAGTCCGCCAGCGACTTGGACTTGCCGCTCGTGGGCGTGGGGTTGTTCTATCGCCGGGGCTACCTGCGCCAACGCGTGGGAGCAGGCGGGGAACAAGTTGCGCTCGACATCGAAAACGATCCGCGCAAATTGCCCGTGGAGCTGGTACGAGTCGATGGCAACGCCAGCAGCCCGGCTCTGGAAATATCGCTGCGCATGCCTTCCAGCGAACTGTACTTGCGTGCCTGGCGCGTGCGCGTCGGGCGCGTCGACTTGTACTTGCTCGACAGCGATCTGGAGAAGAACCGACCCGAAGATCGGGCTACGACTCACCAATTGTATGGCGGGGACAGCGAACACCGCTTGCGGCAGGAATTGGTCTTGGGACGCGGCGGCGTCAAGTTGCTGGAAGCCCTGTCGATTCGCCCATCCGGATTCCACATCAACGAGGGACACGCGGCGTTCTTGGCCTTGGAGCGCGTGGGCGGCCTAGTGCGCGACCAACACTTGACCTTCGACGAAGCACGCGAGTTCGTGCGTGCCACCACCTCGTTCACCACACACACGCCCGTCCCAGCGGGTCACGATCGATTTTCCGAAGACCTGATGCGGCGCTATTTCTCCGACGCGCCGGATTGGATGGGGCTGAGTTGGGAGCGCTTCATGTCCTTGGGACAAAGCGACTCGCAGCGCGACACGTTCAACATGACCTATCTGGCGCTGTCCTTCGCCGGCTCGGTCAACGGGGTCAGTCGCCTGCACGGAGAGGTGTCCAAGGAGCTCCTTGGCCCGTATTGGCCCGGCCTCTTGCGCAGCGAGATGCCCGTCACTTCGGTTACCAACGGCATCCACCTACCCACTTGGGTCGGCTCGGACATGGCGGCGCTGCTTGGCGCACGCCAGCGCCCGCCCCAGCCCCAAGACTTCGCACGCATCGGCGCGGTTGACGATCGCAGCTTGTGGGAGGTGCGCAACAAGGCCCGCAGTTCGCTGCTGGAATCGATGCGTGATCGCTTGCAGCGGTCCTTCTTCGATCGCAACGACAGCCCATCGATCTTGGCTCACATGCTCGACGGCCTGAAGCAGGATGCGCTGTGGATCGGGTTCGCGCGGCGCTTCGCGCCTTACAAGCGCGCCGACTTGATCTTCAAGGACAAGGAACGCCTCGCGCGTCTGGTCTCGAACGCGTCGCGGCCGGTGCGCATCGTCTTTGCAGGCAAAGCCCACCCACGCGACACCCTCGGCCAAGAAATCCTCAAATCGATTGTCGCTTTGACGCGCACCGAGCCCTTCCTGGGCAAGGTCTTCTTCATCGAAGACTACGAGATCCACCTGGCGCGCAAGCTCGTGCAAGGCGTGGACTTGTGGCTCAACAACCCGATACGCCCGCAAGAAGCGAGCGGGACTTCGGGCATGAAGGCCGCCGCCAATGGCGTTCTGAACCTCTCCGTCCCGGACGGTTGGTGGGTTGAAGGATTCGATGGCGAGAACGGCTGGACGGTCGGCGATGGACGGAGCCTGGCGAGCCAGGATCTGCAGGACGAACAGGACTCCGCGAGCCTGTGCCGCATCCTGAACGAAGACGTCGTGCCCATGTTCTTCGACCGCGGCCCCGACGGATTGCCGCTGCGTTGGTTGGCGCGTATGCGGCGTTCGCTGGCTACGATCCCGCCCGTATTCAACACCGACAGAATGGTCTCGGAATACGCGGACTCCATCTATCGGCCCATGGCCCAAGCGCACCAAGAACTCGAGCGCGATCGTTTCGGGCCGCTGAAGGCGATGACGGCCGATCACGATCGCGTGCGTCGCGACTTCGGCCACGTGCGCATCCACGGGGCCTTGGTGTCGAACTTGGTCGACTTGCAAGTCGGCCAAACCATCGAAGCGCGCATGGAAGTCCACCTGGGGGCCCTGGGGACAAAAGATGTCGTAGTCGAACTCGTGTTCGGCTACGGTCAAGGCGGCTTGGACTTGCGCGCGGCCACCTGCGTACGCCTGCTCCCCGCCGGAACCAGCAAGGGCGGCCACTTGCAGTTCAAGGGCTCCCATGTATTGACCCGATCCGGTAGCTTTTCCTACGGGCTGCGCGTGCGTGCCAACGAACGCCTGCCCCTGGACGCGACATTGCGAGATTTGGTTCTGTGGGCATAGGCGAGGTTTGAGCATGACTATGAGTGCACTCTTGTGGGCTATCGCGCTGCTGGCGGCGCAATCGCAGACATACCAGCAAGCCCGTCCGGTGGAGCAACCGGCCAAACCGAGCGAGAAGGCCCAGGCTCGTTCTCAAACCCAGTCGCCACTGACGATCGAGATCGCCGATCCGAGCAGGGGCACGGTCCCCAGCGACGAAGCCGGCGGGTACCTGTACTTGGGCGGCAGCCTCCTAGGCGGCGACAAGCTCAAGTTCTTGACTTGCGAAAACGTGCTCGACGGCAACACGGATTTCGGACTCTATCCTCTGCGTTTGCGGCGTGAAGATTGGCGCAGCGCTCCGGACGGTAGCTTGGAATTCAGAGCTCCAGCCGGCGAAGGCATCGAACTCTTCTTTCAAGCCCGCGCGGAAGGCGCATCGATCGCGCTGCTCTACGAAATCAGCAACAAGCGCGAGCAGGTGCTGGAGTACACGCATGTGGGCCCGTGTTTGCGCACCGAGGACGCCCCGCTGTTCCACCCCGGTTCCGGAGCGGAAGTTCTGGGTGGCGCCGAGGGACGCAAAGCGCGCGTCGGAAAGAATGACTGGAGCGAGCTCTACCAACGCATTTGCCTGTGGAACGACGACAAGCCGTTTTACTTTTCGGACTCGAAGTTGGCCAAGAGCGAAAAGCACTTGGCCTTCCTGCGCCAAGGCGCCACGCCGATCGATTGGAACTGGTGGGTCAACGACAGCCTGGCCTTCGATGAGCCCGTGCTGGCCCTGTTCAGCAAGGACAAGCAGCGCGTGCTCGTAATGGCTTTCGAGCGCTCGGATTGGGCTTCGTCCAACGTGGGGGATGGCCGCGCTTGCGTGCACCTGTTCCCGTCGCTGGGGCGCATCAAGCCCGGGGAAAGCGCTGCCGTGCGCGGTCGCATCCACGTTGCCTTGGGCGACGCCCAAGCGGCCAAGCAGCAAACGCTGCAAGAGCTCCACGCCAAGCCCAAGTAGCAGATCGGGCCCGGTCGTGCGACCCTTGTAAGGATCGCACGCCGAGCCCGCCCCTCCAGCCCCACCTGGAGTATTCGGTGCGCTCTGCTTAGCGCAACATTTCGTCGCGCGAGACCTGCACGTCGGAGCGCAATTCCCGCAAAGCTTCGCGCAGGGCCTGAATTTCGTCGCGCATTTCGCGCACCAGGTCGCGCAATTCCGCTTGGCTCGAGCCGGAAGGCAGCGGGGACGCGGACGTGGCCAGCACGGCCGGACGGAGGTTCAGTTGAAGCCTCCGTGACACTTGGCCTTGGCCCTCTCCGTGCAACAGCGTTCCTTGAAGGTGTCGGATCAAGGGCTCCTCGTCAGGTTGGGGGGCTTCGTCCGCTTCGGACTCAAGCGCTTCTTCGCACTCCACTTCTTCTTCGCACTCGGCGGTCTCTTCGCACGCAGCGACCTCCTCGCACTCGGCCGCTTGTTCGTCGTCGCAGTCTTCGTCCAAATCGAATTGGATCGGCTCCACGATCTCCCATTCGCCGTTTCCCCCCGTTTTAAAGGCCACGCGCGCGCGCGAGTTGAATTGTAGGCCACTGACGTTGGCCGGCGGCGCGGCTGGCGGAAGCGGCGGAAGAGGTGCGACCGGGGCTCTGCTCGAACTGGGACCTGAGCCGCAGCAAGTGTGCCCGCAGTGGCAACTGTGGCCTCCGCTTTGGCCTTGGCCAGCGATTTCCACTTCGAGCTGGGCTAGGCGCTCGGCCAACTGGCTCATTTCCGCTATCTGGCCGCTGTTCAAAGCACGCCCGGCGCGGGGCGCGCGAGCGACGGTCAGGCCCGCAAGGCCGCGCAATTTTGCTGCCTGGGCGTGGGCTTCGGCTTGTGCCCTGGCGTGTTCGGCCTGGGCCTTCGTGTGTTCTACCTGGGCTCTGGCGTGTTCCGCCTGGGCCTTCGCATGTTGGGCCTGGGCCTTGGCGTGCTCGGCCAACTCGCGAGTCCATGCGGAATTACTCTGATGTTTTTCGATCGAATGGGGCGCTACCACGCTTCCTTCCTTGGGATGTTCGGTGCAACCTTCGTGACCGTAGATGCATCGATCGCAGATCGAGGGGCTGGGGGCCAAAGCGGGACTGAGCGTCGATGATCGCAAGGAGGCCAGCGGCACGAGCGCGAGGCCGAGGCAAGCAAACACGAGTTTCATAGGAATAGGCTCCTGGTTCTAAGGGTTGGAGTTCGAGAAGGATGTCAGCTCGCGCACCGATTCGGATCGAGGCGCAGGGTTCGTTAGAGGCGCATGAGAGTGTTCGAGCAGGCGGCCCAAATGTTGGCGCCGCGTCACGAGCGCTTGGACGCGTCCTTGGATTGCGTCGAGACTCTCGAGGGCGCACGACTCGGGTACAAGCGCCCGAATTTCATCTTCGAGCTGCGTCAGTTCCGCGGTTAGCTCGTCCAGGGATCCATCGAGTTCCAGCAACAATTCCGCCCAAGCGATGGCGGGATCTGACTCTGCAAACGGTGTGGACAGCGCGCTGAGCGCGGGATTCACAGCAGCCGGAACCGGAATGGGTGCGGGCCCGCCGGACAAGTCGAGCAACGGATGCAGCGCGCCCTTGGTGATGGCCGACAGAGAGCGCGCGAAGAACGAGAACGGTTGACGCGGCTGAGAGTGCGTCGACCCTTGCAACGCGGCGCTGAGCGTCGGCGAGGCCTCGTGCGCCGGATGCCGTGCAAGCAAGCGAGCCTGCTCGGTCGCGGCTGCCGTGGCATCAACGCGCGGCGCGTTCGTGGCGTCGACGCGAGGCACGCTCGCGCCGAGCATGACCAAACTGGCCAGCCCGACGGCCCAGCGACCAGCCGGGGCGCGCGCGAGCGCAACGGGGTCCCCGTCCTCGAGCAGGCATTCCAAGCGTTGGCCCAGGCGCGAACGACAGTGTTCCGCGGCACCGACCATGCCCAGCGCGGGCGCAGCGGAACGCCAGGGCGTGATCCACGCCGCAACTCGCGCCAGACAACTGGCCAGTGCCAAGCGATCGCCCGTGATGTGGCTGGCTAGTTCGTCGCTGCCCAGTTCGAACAAGTGCGCCAATTCGCGCCGCGCGAAACGATTGCCGACCTGGAAAAAGGTCACACACTCGAGCAGTCCCAAGCACAGGAGCCACTGCGCGTCGTGCCGCGCTACGTGGGCCAGTTCGTGCGCCATGAGCGCACGTCGCTCGGCGGGATCCAGTTCCAGAGCCACGCGCTCGGGCAAATAGATGTGCGGCGCGCCCCACCAGAACCCGATCGGTACGGCCAGGTCCGGCACGAGCCAAACGCGTACGTGCTGGAGCACTGTCCCGCGAGCTTGCCACTGCTGCAGCAGTTCCTGGAACTCCTCGCGAGACGGTCCTTGCGTCAAGGGCGAGCGCGCGCGCAATTGGCGCAGCAGCCGCCACCAAGAGAGCCCCATGGAAGAGAGCGCCACGAGCACCCCGGCGCCCCACAGACAGACGAGACCAAGCAACACACGGTTGACCAGGGAACGTCCGGCTGGCGGCTGGACGAAAGCGCCCGACGAAGTCATTTGGGACACAGGGCGCTGCTCGCGGCCGAGCACTGCGGCCAGGTCCTGATGCAAGGAGTCCGAGGCCCCTATCTTGGCCACAGCCGAGTTGGGTTGCTCGTCGATAGTAAGTACCGCGACGTGCTGGAGTTCCCCTTGCTGAGCCAGCCGCTCGAAGCTCGCGCGCAAAGCTAGGTACTCGGACACGTAATCCGGCACTCCAACAATGGGCGCGGCCGGAATGGGCGTGGCCGCAGGACCAGACGAGTAGCTCGCGTTTGGTTGGACGGTAGCCGGGGCCGTTTCGGCGCTGTCCGGTGCCGTACGGCTGGCAGGGACGTTGGCTACTTGTGGCTGACCGGTCCGGCTTGGCAAACGCAATGTGCCCAGCACAGGTTGCCAACCGACAGCGTGTTGGATGCCGGTGCTGAGAAGTCCGCCGCAAACAGCGAGCTTCCACAGGCACTCGCGGCTGGCGCGGGTCAGCCCCTTGCAAGCGCGCGCAATGCCCCACGCCAGCAGGATCCAGACGCTGCTGTGCAGCGCATACGTAAGCAGGGCGGCGACGATACCCGCACTGATTTCACGCGCGTCCATTGCCGCGATCCCCCTTGGTTTTTCTTTCGCGCTGGCGTTCTTGGATCAGCTCTTGCAGGCGCCCCAGTTCCTTGGCGTCGATGTCGGCATCGCTCAACAGGTGGCTGACGAGCTCGGTGACGTCACCGTCGAACAATTTCTCGGTGAGGTCGGCGATCATGCTGTTCTTGACCTTGGGTTCGGCGACCGTCGGTCGGTATACGAACACGCGTCCTTCGCTCTTGTGCGTAACCACGCCCTTTTTCTCCATCTTGGTCAGCATGGTGGCGATGGTGGTCAACGCGCGCCGGTGCTTGCGTGGCAAGCCCTCGGTGACTTGAGCCACCGTGGCTTCTCCGGTGCTCCAAAGAACGCGCATGATGGCGTGCTGCAGTTCCCCCAAGACGTAGGTTCGATCCATAACTACCTAGGTAGTACGCGCACCGCCCAGGGACCGCAAGAGCCTTTCTGGAAATTCTGTGTAAGGCCGCCTCACCGGCCGCACCGGAACTCGGGGCCAGGGGGGGAGCGGCCTGGCGACTAGGTCGGTTCCGCGAGTCCCTGTGCCCCGCCGGCGACTTGGCGTCTGAGCCACCCTAAAAGCTCGGCCATGTCGCTGGGCAGCGGAGCCGACAGATCCAATTCCACGCCGGTTTGGGGATGCGCAAAGACGAGTCGGCTCGCATGCAGAGCCTGGCGCTCGAGTGCCGGCGCACCCTCGAAGTGACGCCGTGGATGGGTGCCTCGCTTCTTGTACAAGGAATCCCCCAGCAAGGGATGTCCGATGGACGCCAGGTGAGCGCGAATCTGATGCGTGCGGCCGGTCTTGGGGTGGCACTCGACCAGCGCTGCAATGCGCAAGCGCTCGCGCACTTCGTAGTACGTCGTTGCGGCGCGGCCGCGGCCCGGGGCGGCTGCTACCTGGCGCAAAGAGCCGGCTGCCATGCGCTCGAGGGGAACTTCGATCCAGCCGGTATCGAAGCGCGGTTCGCCCCATGTAAGCGCTAGATAGGTTTTCACTACGGTGCGCTGGGCGAATTGCTCCATCAGGTGCGCCAGCGCCTGTTGCTGCTTGGCGAGCACCATCACACCGCTGGTTCCCTGGTCGAGGCGGTGCACGATGCCCGGTCGATCTTCGCCTTGCAAAGCCGGAAGCTCTCCGAACTGGCGTCGGGCGAGTTCCGACACAGAGGCTCCTCGCGCGGGCCCGCTGGGATGGGCCATCAAGCCCGCGGGCTTGTCGATCACGACGAGGAAATCGTCCTCGTACAAGACCGTCAAGGGCGCCGCTGCCGGCTCGAGGGCCAAAGGCGCCGCGACCGCAAGTTCCACGAGCCGAATGATGTCCCCGACGCGCACTGGGTGGCGCGGCTGGGTCTCGAGCGCTCCTTGCACCTGAATGCTGCCGGTTTCGATGAGCAGCTTGGCGCGCGTTCGCGAACAGGACGGCCACAACTTCGAGAGTGCTACGTCCAGGCGCAATCCGTCGCAGGCCTCGGGCACGACCCACCCGCTGCCCCCAGGCTGGGTCTCATCTTGCGGACGGGAATGGGTCGTCATGGTGGCAGGCCTGCCGGCGAAAGGTACACGTTGCGATATCGCCGCCGCGCCCCGAGGCGGTAACATCTTGCGCTTTGTGTCCTAGAAGTCGGAACTCGGCCTAGAATCCTGGGCCCACCTTCTGGAATACCCCCGCCAGTCCCCTATCCGCCGCACCGCGAGCCACGCGCATGCAACGATCGAGTCTTGTTTCCTGCCACCTGTCAACCGGTCTGCGTTCGGTTTTTGTACAGGCATTGAGTCGCGCCGGAAGGATTGGGCTGCCGCTGTGTGTGCTGGCCCCGCTGGGCGCCGCTGGTCCGGCCTTGGTCGTGCAGTCCAAGACTCCGCCGCCGTCGATGAAATGGATCGAAGGCGGTAACACCACGATTGGAACGAAGGTGGACGAAATCAAAGCCATGACCGAGACGACGGAATCGTTGCTCGGCGTCACCGTACTGGAAACCCCGCAGCACAAGATGCGCGTGGATGGCTTCAACCTCATGGTCACGGAGGTCACCAACGAACAGTACGCGGCCTTCGTCACGGCCACCGGCCACCGGCCGCCGGAACACTGGGGCGATGAGACGATCGGCGCCGCTCAAAAAGTTTTCTTGGAGGAAGTCGGCAAGCAGCGCGAAGAAGCGAGGAAAGCCGGAAAGCCGTTCGAGAACAAGACCTTCAGCCGCCAAGATTGGTGGCAAAAGAACTGGCAAGGCAAGCCCTGGAAGATTCCGACGGGACAGGAAACTATGCCGGTGGTGTTCGTGGACTACTCCGACGCCTTGGCCTATTGCGCTTGGAGCGGATTGCGTCTGCCTACCGAATTCGAGTACCAGCGCGCCGCGCGAGGCAACACGGACCACAAGTATCCCTGGGGGGACTCTTGGGACGCGGCGAACGCTGCCAGCATCCAACTCAAGCAACCCAAACCGGTCGGTGCGTATCCCAAAGGTGCCCGCGATGGCGTGTTCGACCTGAGCGGCAATGTCTGGGAATGGACCGCTTCACCCGTGGTGGCCTATCCCGGCTACAAGGACCTGCGCTTCGAGATCGGCCCCCCAAACAAGAAGCGCAACCTGGATGGCATCGGACGCTTCAACCCCAACCAGCGCGTGGTCGTCGGTGGCTGCTTCCAGGTCTCCGAAATCGCTTGCCGCACTTCCACGCGCCGCCCCACGGAACGCTCGCAAACCGTCGATGCCTTGGGCTTTCGCTGCGCCGCAAGCCCTCAAGCCGGCCTCGACAAGGCAGAACTGATTCTAAGTACCGAATTTCCTCGTCCCGACTGGCCCGCGAACGCCAAGTATGACGCGAGCAAGACCGCAGGCATGGGCCGCTGGAAGTTTTCCGCTGGCACAGCCAAATCGGTGGCTTCCGAGGGACAGCCGCCCAGCCCGATTCCTGGCTATGCCGTGATCGAAGGCCATGACCACGTGCTGTTTGCTCCCGCTAGCGACCTGGAGACCATAACGATCAAGGGACTGGGCGAGATCGATCGCAGCACCAAGATCGCACACTTGGGGGTGTACTCCTCGTCGATCGACACCCTCGAACCCAAACTCAAGAAGGGCACGTACATGGTCTCCTACCGGGCTGCCGGCAGGCTCGTCGAAGCGTCCAGCGCCGTTCCACCCGAGGCACCCGCAAAAGCCGCGGGCGAAGGCGAGAAACCCAAGGGCACTGCTCACTCCTTGCGCGCCTGGGGCGACGGTCTGCCCGGTGTGCAAGCCCCTGGCGAGGCCCCGGTTGTGCCGGGGGGAGAAGCGAAGGCGCCGCAGCAGCCCCAAGCACCGGTAGCCCCGGCAGTCCCGGCCGCTCCGGCAGCTCCGGAAGCCGCCCCCGTGCACGCCTTCCCTGAGGGCATGGACCTGGAAGTTCCCAACTTGATCTTTTCCTCACTGGACGGCGCTCCGGTCGCGTTCATCGCAAATCCGGAATTGGAAATCGTGAAGCCCACGCAACCCTCGCTGAGTTGGGCGGTAGCAACGCACAAGTTCTATGAGACCGGAGCCACCGGCAAACCGGAACTGAGAACTCTCGAGGTAGAGCTCATGACCATGCAGGTGTACGCCTGGTGCAAGGTCAGCAACAAGTCCGTGGGCATGCGCATCCCCTTCAAATTCACCAAGGGTTCGCTCGACGGAACCTGGCACAAATAGTCGATCCGCTCTCCGCCGGAGGCCCGAAGGTGCGCTTGGCGCGCGTCCTACAGTCCGGCCGCGTTGCGTTCCAGCAATTCCATTTCCCGCGCCAGTTCCAGGCGACGGGCACGTTCGCCCTCGACGACCTCCGCGGCTGCGCGCTGCAAGAAGCCCTCGTTGGAGAGCTTGGCGTCGATGGCGGCCACCCCGGCACGCAATTTTTCGGCGCGTTTGGCTAGCGTTTGCTTCAGCGCCGCGGCGTCCAAATCCGCCCCCAGATACACGAAAGCTTCGATGGCACCGACCACAGCGACCGCCGTTTGGGGAGGCCTCGCCGCGCGCTCCACGAGTTCGTAGGACTCGAGGAACGACAGGGCTTTGGCCGACGCGGCGTGCTCGGTCAGAACGCGCCGCTCGCGCTCCCTGGGAGCCACGATGAGCGCCTTGAGCGGTTTCTTCTCACCGACCATGGTCAAGGCGCGCACGCTGCGGATGGATCCGACCAGGTCTTGCACGATGGCCATGTCGCCTTCGGCCGCTTCGTCCACGGCCAGCCCAGCCCCAGTCGGCCAAGTCGAATTCATGAGCAGCGCGGACTTCGTTCCGAGCACGGCATGCAGATGGGCCCACAACACCTCGGTCAGGTACGGCATGAACGGGTGCAGCAGCGCCAACATGTCGGCCAGCGCGCGCGCCAACGTTTGACGCGCAGCGCGCCCACTGGCATCGGCCGCTTGCATGCGCGGTTTGACCAACTCCACGTACCAGTCGCAGAAATCGTTCCACACGAAACCGTACAGGGCGTTGGCCGCGTCGTTGAGGCGATAATCGGTCAATGCCGCGTCGACGGCCAGGCGCGTGCGCTCCAGACGCGACAGGATCCAGCGATCCTCGAGCGTTTGCGCGTCGGCGGATTGCCCCAGGCGCAGGCCCTGGTCCTGGCTCATGCTCTGCAGCACGAATCGCGCCGCATTCCAGATCTTGTTGCCAAAGCGCCAGCCTTGCTCGAAGCGCTCCGGCGCCAGTTTGACGTCCTGACCCTCGCGCGTGAGCAGGATGAGGGAATAGCGCACCGCGTCGGCGCCATACTTGTCGATCATCTCCAGCGGATCGATGCCATTGCCCAGCGACTTGGACATGCGCCGGCCCTGCGCATCGAGCACCGTGGCGTGGACGTTGACCACCGCAAACGGGACGCGCTGCGCCATGGGCAAGTGATCCATGAACTCGTAGCCGGCCATGACCATGCGCGCCACCCACAGGTAGATGATGTCGCGCGCCGTGGATAGGAACTGAGTCGGATAAAAGCGCGCCAAATCGGGCGTTTGCTCCGGCCAGCCGAGCGTGGCGAACGGCCACAGCCACGACGAAGCCCAGGTGTCCAGCACATCTTCGTCTTGGCGCTGGATCGGCTTGTTGGTGATCGGATGGCGCGAACCGATGGCAAGGTCCGTGCGACTTGCAACGGGCACGCCGTCCTCGTCGTACCAAACGGGAATGCGATGCCCCCACCACAGTTGCCGGCTGATGCACCAGTCGCGCACGTTGGTGAGCCAATCCAGGTACACCTTGGTCCAGCGCTCCGGCACGAAACGCAAGCTGCCGTTCTCCACGGCCGCGATAGCCGGTCGCGCCAGAGGTTCCATCTTCACGAACCACTGTTCGCTCACCAAGGGCTCGATCACGCTCTTGGAGCGATCCGAGAGCGGGACGTTGTGCACGATGTCCTCGATCTTCTCGAGCAAACCGGCTTGCTCGAGTCCGGCCACGACGGCCTCGCGTCCCTTTTCGCGCGTCAAATTCGCGAAGGGGCCAGCATGCTCGTTGAGTCGACCATTCTTGGTCAAAACGTTGACGATCGGCAACCGAAAGCGCGCGCCGCGTTCATAGTCGGCGGGGTCGTGGCCAGGCGTGATCTTGACTGCACCGGTGCCAAAGCCCATTTCCACGGTTTCGTCGGCGACGATCGGGATGGCTCGGCCCACAAACGGCAGTTCCAGCTCCTTGCCGATCAAGTCCGCGTAGCGCGCATCGGCAGGATGCACGGCAACGCCCGTGTCCCCCAGCATGGTCTCCGGGCGCGTGGTGGCAACCGTCACCATGCGCCCGACTTGGCCGCGCACCGGATAGCGCAAGAAATACAGTTTGTCCTTGCGCTCCACCATTTCGATTTCGTCGTCGGAAACCGCGGTCTCGAGCACGCAGTCCCAGTTCACCAAGCGCGCGCCGCGGTACACTAGCCCCTTTTCCCACAAACGCACGAAGGACTCGCGCACCGCGAGCGACATGCTGGGATCGAGCGTGAAACGCGTGCGCGTCCAATCGCAGGAACTACCCAGGCGTTCGAGCTGATCGAGGATCTTGGAGCCGTGCTCCTCTTTCCACTTCCACACTTGCTCCACGAACGCTTCGCGGCCCATGTCGGCGCGCTTCTTGTTGCCGTCCTTGAGCAGCTTCTTTTCGACGACGGCTTGGGTGGCGATGCCGGCATGGTCGGTCCCAGGTAGCCACAAGGTTGCCTCGCCGCGCATGCGCCTGGTGCGCACCACGATGTCTTGGATCGAATTGTTCAGCGCGTGCCCCATGTGAAGCACGCCGGTGACGTTGGGCGGCGGAATCATGACCGTGAACGTCTTGGCCGTGCCCGCAGTGGGCGTAAATCCGCCGCTGGCACGCCAAGCCGCGTACACCTTGGGCTCGTGCTCCTTGGGATCGAATCGAATGGGAAGTTCCATGGAATGGGCGGCAGGTGCCTAGGGGTGGGTACGGCGCGTGGCGACGTGCGCTGGGGCGCGGAGTATAGCGGCGAAGCGGGCCTATGCAGGACGCCGGGACAAACCCTGCGCAAGCCCAACCAAGGGCGTGCGCAGTTCGCGCTGTGCCCGCGCGCAGTTCAAGCTCACATCGGCTGGACGCGTCGTATCCAGCCCCGAGTCGGCGCGCCGCCCCACAGCCAAGGCTTGTCGGGCGCTGTCCGTGCTCCATCCGCCTGCCTGCAGCACCTGCAACCCCAGTTCGTACCGATTGCAGCGCTCCGGGCCTGCCACGTGCAGCACACCGCAGAGCTCCGAGTGCAAGGCTTCGACGATCGCCTGGGCAGCGCATGAGACTTCCAGCGGCGTTCGCCATTCGTCGCCGAACAGCAGCGGTCGCTCGCCTCGCGCAACCTGCGCCAAGAGCGCGTCGCTGGCACCCAAAGCCCGACCAAAGGAATGGCCGTACAGCAGAGGCAAGCGCACCACCAGGCAACCTGGATCTGCGGCCAGCGCCTGGCCTTCGCCAGCGAGTTTGCTTGTGCCGTACAGATTCACCGGGCCAGGCTGGTCCGTCTCGCCAAACCCGCCGATCGGCGCAGGAAGCCGCCCAAACACCAAGTCGGAGGAGACATGCACGAAGCGCGCGCCGATACCCACGCAGGCGCGCGCCACGCGGCCCACCAACTCGGCGTTGAGCGCACCGGCAAGCACGGGATATGCCGCGCAGTCCGCAGCGCGCGAAAGCGCGGTGCACAGCGCCACCCTGGCCGGTCGGACGGTTTGGATCAACTGTTCGACGCCGCCTGGTGCCAGCGCGTCGCAGGTCAGGTGTCCGCAGGGCACTGCGCATTGCGGCGGGGGCGGCGTGCGCGCCGCCGTCCACGTGCGTCCGACTTGCGCGGCCAGTCGCGCCAAATGCACGCCCAGAAACCCGCTGCCGCCCAGGATCAATGTCGTATCGCCGGCTTCAGCCAAGCTGTTCATCGCGCACCGCCATCGCCGTACGCCAGCATAGCGGCCTGCGGCCCCCGCGGCCTGCTAGCATGCGCTCGAAACCCCGCATGTTTTCTTCGACGCAGCGCATACCCGCCCCTTTCACGCGCGCCTTGGTTCTAGCCAACCCCGTAGCCGGGCGGGGACGAGGGACGGCCTTCGCGCACGAAATCGCGCACGGCTTGGCGGCCAACGGGATCCAGTGCGAAGTCTTTCTCACGCGTGCGCGCAACGAC
>JAKFYL010000157.1 GCA_021730845.1 Planctomycetota bacterium
AGGGTCGCGGACGCTGGCAGCGCGTTTCGTCCCGCGCTGTTAGCGTCCGCGCTCCCCACCTAGCCGCAGATAGCGTTCCCCGGCTTGGATCTGGCGCACCGTATCGCCGATCGAGCCGTAGAAATCGCGCAGCGCCAAGAAGGCCTCCGCCTTTTGGGGAAAGTCGCGCTCGATCGTGAGCGCGATTGCCTTGGCCGATTCGACGGCCGCTACGTCAGCCAAGGTCTCGAGCGCGAATGTACGCAACTCCAGACTGCCTGAATCCAGGCGCAACAGGCGCGTGATTACGTCCTGCACCGCCTGCTTGTTGTCCACGGACTTGTGCAGGGAAACCAGGCGCAGGAGTAGCTCGCGCTGTCCCGGTTGGAACAGCAAGCGACCCTCGAGCGTGCGCACTTTTTGCGTGACTTCGTTGAGCTCTAGAAACCGTTCCTCGGCGCGCGCAGCTTCCTCGGCGCGCCCCAGGTCGCGCAGCGCCTGGGCCAAGAGGTAATGACCGCGCGGCTCGTGGGGCTCGAGTTCGCAAGCCTTTTGGGCCGCTTGCAACGCTTCTTCACTGCGCTCGAGGTCGTAGAGCACCTGCGCGCGCCAGGCGTGCACATCGGCGTAATCAGGTCTGGCGCGCAGCACGCGGTCGAGCTGCTCGAGTCCCACGACCAAGTCCCCAAGACGCACGTGCGCCAGTGCCAGGCCGCGCACGACTTCGATGGAAGCTTCTGGATTCGCTTCCAGGATGGCTTGGTAGTGATCTTTGGCGCGCTGGTAGTTGCCTAGCGAGTAGTAGCAGTGCCCCAGTGCCTGGGTAGCCGCAAGTTCGGCGGGAGCTTGCTCGAGAAAGCGCTCGAGCACCAGCGCGCTGTCGCTGTAGCGGCGCAGGCGAAAGTAGACCACTCCCAGTTGGTACAGCGCCGGCGGAAAGTCCGGCTCGCGCTCCAAGAGGCTCCAGCACTGCTCCACGGTCTTTGGGTACTGGGCCTCGCGATAGGAGCTGCCGATTTCGGATAGCAGTGGCAGCAATTCGGCCGGCGGCTCCGTCTTGGGCGTCCAGTCCTTCCAGCGTCCTGCCGGAGCGCGCGGCAGAGAGGCCGGATTGCCGCTCAGTTGCACAGGTGCCTTCTCCGGAGTCTGCGCCGGAGTCTGTGCACCAAGCGCCGGGCACACAGCGAGCAGCGCCAACAACACGCGCACCGTGGACGGGCGCGGAATCGAACGCCGAGCGCTCAAGCGTCCGGCTCCATGACCACGAGCAGCCGATCGAGCGCGACGCCCGTAAGCGTTTGCTCGCGGCCCGAAGGGAAGCGCACCCATACATCGGCCGTCTTGGCCGCGCCCAGGCCGAAGTGCGCCACCGGCTCGATCGCATTCTGGAAGCCCGCGCTGGTGCGAATCTCTTGGCACAGGGAACCGCCCTCCCAAGTCGCGCGAACGCGCGCCCCCAAGGCAAAACGATTGCCGCCCTTGGAGCGCGGCGCGACGGTCAACCAGTGGTTGGGTTCTTGCTTCTGGCGGGCCTGATTGCGGTACACGCGCACGGGACCGTCGAGCTCGATCGCCACCAGGTCGAGGTCGCCATCGCCGTCGATGTCGCCCACGCAGGAAGCGCGCGACACGCGCGCCGGCCCATCGTGCAAGGGCTCGAGCGCAAACGTCTTGGAGTTGCTCCGGAACAGGTGATCGGCTTGTTCGTAGGTCGTGTCGGTTCCGGGCAAGTTCGCTTGCGGATAGACGTGCCCGTTGAGCACGTGCATGTCCAGGTCGCCATCCAGGTCGTAATCAGCAAGGGCCGTGCCCCAACCCAGGAACGGCATGCTGGGACCGCCGATGCCCATCACCGAGGCCGAATCGACGTGTGCACCGCTCTTCTTGCGCGAGAGGTACATGTTGTTCGATTCCCCGGAAAAATTGGTGACCGCCATGTCGGGGCGCTCATCGCCGTTGAGGTCGCCGACGCCGATCCCCATGCTGGCCTGCTCCTTGCCGTTGCGATCGTGCGAGACACCCATGGCGACGCCGGACTCTTGGAACGAACCGTCGCCTTGATTCAGCCACAAATGGTTGGGCGTCGAATCGTTGGCCACGTACAAGTCCGTGTCGCCGTCCAAGTCGTAGTCCAAGCTGACGATGCCTAGGCCAAAGCCCGCGGCCAGCGGCCGATAGCCCTTGGCCACGGTCACGTCTTCGAAGGTGCCGTCGCCGCGGCCGAAGTACAGCACGTCGTGAACGGGTTCCAGACCTTCCGGGCCGCACATGACCGGATGTCCCTTCCAAGCGCAGGAGCCGCCCGGGCCCGGAACGCGTTCGAAATCGAACGCCAAGTAGCACACCACGGCCAGGTCCAAATCGCCGTCCTTGTCGAGGTCGGCCAGCGCCGCGCTGCTAGCCCATCGCGAATCGAACAGTCCGGCCTTGTCGGTCACTTCCGAAAATCCCGTGCCCGCTGTGTTTAGGAACACGCGCATGGGCCCCCACTGCGTGACGACCAAGTCGAGCCAGCCATCTCCGTTGAGATCGCCAACTGCGCAGCCCATGCCCCAGCGTCCCGGCGCCATAGCCCAGGCCGAGGGCGCGGGGGAAAACAGGCCCTGGCCCGAATTGAGGTACAGCCGCGGAGCGAGCCCCAACTCGCCCGCCTTGGCGCGCTCGACCGTGGAACCATCGACGACTAGCAAGTCCTGGTCGCCGTCGGCGTCGAAGTCGGCCAGCGCCAGGCCGCCGCCGTTGACTTCGATGATGTAGTCCTTGGCCGTCGAGCCGCAGGTCGTGCGCACCTCGATGGGCCCCGCGTCATCGGCCGGGGAGCTGCGAAACGCCGACAGATCCTGGAGGAACTGGGGCGACTGTCCGGTTAGGCCGGCGAAGCCGACGACACAGGGTGCGATCGTGGCCCAAAGCAACAGGGATTGCATGCGTTGGACAGCATACGATGGGAGCCGTGGATCGTGAGCACTACGGGCCGTTTCAGGAGCGCCTGGCGCGTTCGCGGCTGCTCTTCTTGTTCACCCCCGCCGCGTGCCCCGGTCGCGATCCGTTCGAGGTCCTGGCCGAGGTGCTCCCCTTCGTCGACATCGTGCAGGTCAGGCCCAAGGCCCTGGCCGGCGCGGACGAAGCGGCTCTGAGCGGGGCCGGCGTGCAAAGCGCCCGCGAGACCTTTGAGCTGTGCCAGCGCGTCTTGGAGTGCGTGCAAAGGAGCGGCGCGAGCACGCTGGTGACCGTCAACGACCGCGTCGACGTGGCCCGCGCGCTGCAAGACGCGGGTTGCGCCGGCGTGCACTTGGGACAGGAGGATTGCCCGCCGGACATCGCGCGCGAAGTCTTGGGACCGGGCGCGCTGATTGGACTTTCGACGCACAGTTTGGCCCAAGTGGCGCTAGCGGACTCGTTGCCTGTCGACTACCTGGGATTTGGGCCGATCCATGCGACCGCGACCAAGGGCTACGCCAGGGGGCTGGGAGCGGAAGCGGCCTGGATCGCCGCGCAGGCGAGTGACAAGCCGCTCTTCCCCATTGGAGGCATCGGCCTGGCGAACGCCGCGGAACTGGCGCAGGTTGGTCGCGCGGCCGTGGCCAGCGCCCTTTTCGCGGCTCAGGATCCCGCCGCGAGCGCTCGCGCATTGCGCGCACTCTTGAACCGAGGCGCCGAGGATTGATGCACAGCTTTCGCGCGCGTCACGCCTCCCGTGCGTGGATCGCGCCGGACTAGACGTCGCGCGTCCTGTCCATGAGCAGCATGGCATCGCCGTAACTGAAAAAACGATACTCGCGCTCGATGGCTTCCAGGTACAGCGCCAAGGTGCGCTCGGTGCCGGCGAAGGCAGACACGAGCATCAGCAGCGTGGAGCGCGGCAAGTGGAAGTTGGTGAACAGCGCGTCCACGACGCGAAAGGCCGAGCCGGGGCGCAAGAATAGCTGCGTGGTGGAACTGCCTACTTGCAAGCTGCCATCCGGCCGCGCGCAGTGTTCCAAGACGCGCGCCGAGGTCGTGCCGATGGCGATGACTCGACCGCCGCGCGCGCGGCAGCGCTCGATCGCTTGCACGCATTCGGCCCCGAGTTCATAGGCCTCGGTGTGCATGGGGTGGCCCTCGATTTCCTCGCTCTCGACGGGTCGAAACGTGCCCGGCCCGACGTGCAGCGTCACGCGCGCCAACTCGACGCCACGCTGCCGGAGTGCGTCCAACACGCGGGGCGTGAAATGCAAACCGGCCGTGGGCGCGGCCACGGCGCCCAGGCGCGCGGCGAACATGGTCTGGTAGTGAGACTCGTCTTGGACGATGCGCGCGTCGCCAGGCGAGCGGCGAATGTAAGGCGGCAAGGGCAAGCTGCCCCACTGCTCCAGATCCTGGAGCGAAGCTCGTTCTCCATCCTTGCGCAGCACCTCGACTTTCCAGATCGCGCCCGATTCGCCCGCGGCCATTTCACGTTCGATGGCGCGCACGCGGCCGGTGCAGCCCTCGAGCTGCACGCATTCCATAGGTTTCAAACGCTTGGCGGGCTTGACCATGGCACGAAAGTGGCCGCTGGCATCCGCATCCAGGAGCAAGAATTCGACCGCGCCTTGGGTCTGCCGGCGCCCGAGCAGCCGGGCGCGGCGCACGCGCGTGTCGTTGACCACCAGCAGGTCTCCGCGCGCAAGGAAGTCAGCCAGCTCGCGCACGCGTGTGTGCCAAGTCTGGTTGCGCCCTACGGAGTGGCACAGAAGCCGCGCCTCATCCCGCGGCGTGCACGGCTCTTGGGCAATGCGCGCAGGGTCGAGCTGGAAGTCGAACAGGCTGGTTTTCAAGCGCGCCAGAGGATCCCAAAGCCCGCTTTCGAGCCTGAGACATTTCTTGAGGGGCTGGGCCGCTGGGCCGCCCACGGAGGGCAAACAGCTACACCAGGGGGCTTCCCAATACCTGGAAACTGGCCAGGCCGGGTTTCAAAATCCGGACCTAGATGTTTCACACCTGAAATGAATTGTTCGATACTCAGCTTGCCGACGTCGGAAAGACAGGCGAACCAGGCCTTTGGTCGAGCCCGGGGGGGTTGCGACTAAGGGCCTGGTCCTCTTACAGGGGTTTCGCCCATCGAGCGAAGGCGCTTGAGCAGCGTTCCGGGGGACCAGCCCAGCCAGCGCGCCGCGCGGCGCTTGCAAGGACGGCCATCGGCGGTGCACGTAAGCGCTAGAGCCTGTTCCACCAGCAGCTTTGGACACGAGACCGGAGCCAAGCGAGCAAGCAGCGGCGCTTGGCGCTGCCGGCAAATGGCCTGAAACAGACGCAAGTCCGCGCCCTTGTTCCAGTCCCCAGGCCTTGCGGCGTCGATCAAGTCCTCTAGCACGCGCGCCAATTGCGCCAGGCCGCCGGGCCAAGGGCTGCGCCACACGCTGGCCAGAATCTGGTCATCCAAGTACGCCTCCTCGGCCTCGCGAGCGCGCAAACTGCGCGCGCAAAGAAAGCGCGCGACGGCAGGCAAACGTGCGCGGCGCTCCTCGATGCTGGGAACGCGTAGCACACGATCGGCGGGGTCACCGAGGCCGTCTTCCACTGCGAGCAACAAACGCACGTCGCGGCTGCTGGCGCGCGCCTCCCAGTCGCGGCGCTGGGCAGCGGTCCATGACCCGTGCAAGCGTGCGATCAGCGTTGCGCCGCGCGCGCGATCCAGGGAAGTCTCGAGCGCGCCGTCGTCTCGGGCGCCGTTCCAGTCGCACGTTAGAAGCGGCTTTGCTCGCCGCTCGCTTTCGAGCCAGATCCAGCGCGCGGCGACGGTTCGTCCCATGCCCCTTGGGCCGGCAATGCAGGCGTGCTCGTCCGAGGCCGCAAGTACCAGCAGTTGCGCAACGAAGGCGCGCTCCGCAGCGAAGCCGGGGTCGAACGAAACCGGCGGCAAGGATCGAGTGTGCAGTTCCTGGACGAAGTGCTCGCTTGCTGCGGCTATTGCGATCTCCTCTCCAGCGCTTGCGAGCCATGCCTTGGCCGCGTGCTCGAGCGCTCGACTTCCGGATGCGCTGGCACAAACAAGCCGTGCGCGCACGCGTCTGGCGACAGTGCAATCGAATGACTCCCCGCGACCCGGCGGCGACTGGCCCGGATCGCTGCTGGCTACCAGCTCCGGTTCCGCGCCCGGCCGGAGCCAATAGCCCCACCAGTGGAATGCGGTACCTGGTGCGAGAGCCCCAAGCTGCGCGGCGGCCTTGGTGAAGCGCGACGCCAAGAGCGGCGCCTTTGGAGTGCGGCCCGCGTCCCAAGGCTTGACCCGGACTCGATGGTCGTGCGCTGCGCTCGCTGCGCTCGCAAGCAAGGCCGCTTGGACGACTTGCCCGCGCTGCAACAATTCAGGCAGCAGGTGATGCGCGAATTCCACACGCAGCCAGCACTTGCCCATGGGCAACGGCTTCAACCAGATCGCGCGGCAGGTTCGGGCGTGCAGCGCGGCCGGAAGCGGGCCCTGGGTCGTGCGATGCAGCGCAATTTCGCGCTGAGTCTCCAGCGCCAGCAGTTCCGCTGCTTGCGGGTCGCGCCGGGGCCAGTCTTGCATGCGCGCCGTTGCTGGCCGCGAACTTCGTTCGGCGAACATGATTCGAGCGCGCCCGTGCTCGTCTAGTCGACACACGAATACCGCTTGGGCAGCCAAGGCGCGGCAGAGCGACTCGGACGGGTCCAGTGCGTTCGACGCGCGTCCGGTTGTGGGCTCGGCGCTCGGCTCCAGCGACAAGTGCCGGCCCTGCATGTACTCCGACCAGTGTGGGACTTCCTCGCGCAGGCGCTGCAGCGGTGCTGGGAGCCGCACGGCGGTGAACGGATCGCGCGAACCGTTTGCCTCACTGCTCTCTATGAGCCGCGCGTGTGCCCGGCGCGCGCGCTCTGGATCGCCGGCGACTAGGTGCGCCCAGCCGAGCAGCCACAGCACCCACGGATGGCCGCCTGGCGCCAGAGGCTCCAAGAGCGCGCATGCGCGCTTCGGCTTGCGCTGATCGAGCAGGCACGCAGCCAAATCGGCCGCCAAGGCGGCATTTCCACCGGCACTAGCTCGCGCCAGTTGTCCGCGCACGTAGTGTTCGGCGCGCTTTGGTCCCCCTTGGGCACGGATCAGGCGCGCGCGCGCCCAGAACTCGACTCCCGGCAAGAGTCCCAGGGCGCGCCAGGACTCGAGCAGACCGGCGGCGGTATCGACCGCCGAGTCTTTTGGGACTGGCGAGGGGGGCAAGCTCGGAACGAGGGCCCGCAGTGACTCGACGCCGGCCCAAGAAGGGGCGCCCGCGTCGGGCCAGCCGAGGGCCGACAGAAATGACTCGGGGCCCAGCGCGCGCTCCATGTACGCGCAGAACAATGGCTGCAGGGCGCGCCTCGCTCTGGCGTGAAGCTCGCGCTGAGCAAGTTCGCGCGCGCGCGAGGCACTTGCGGAAGCGCGCACTGCCGCCTGTCCCAGCGAGTCGGTCCAGAGCAAGCGCAAACAACTGACCGCGCGCTCGTCGAACGCCTGGCGAATAGGCCCGACGGGAGGCTTCATCTTGCGGCAGCCTCGAGCACGGCGCTCAAGACGCGCTGCGCCATGCGCTCGGCCGAGTGCAGCATGCGCAAAGGCGCGCCGGCATGGCCCGCGACCTGCGGCACCATGGGCGCTCGCTCGAGGACCAGGTAGCGGAACGCCTGCCGTTCTGGACGACTGCAGGCGTTGAACGTGCGTACGGCGCTGCGCACGCTGCGCTCATCCAAGGCGAAGGCGCGGCCGAGCGCTTCGAAGGCGTCGGCGATGCCCAGCAAATGCACTTCTTCGCGACTGGGATCGAGCGCGCCAAGTCCAATCCGCGAGCTAGCGGCCTGAGCGTTTCCCTGGGCCAGATCCAAAAGCTCCCGCTCAACGAGCTCTACCAGTCCGCGGCCGCTGGGCGCACCCGAAAGCACTCCCTTGGCACGCTGGGCCGTCGCTAGCGCACAGCGCAAGTACAGCTCTTCGCTGTCGATCAAGAAGCAGTGCTCCTGGAGCAAGGCGGCAAGGATCGCGCGCAGACCCAAGGGGTCCTCGTCGATCCAAGCCGCCAATCCAACCGGCTCCCGGGGTGGAACGGGCAACGAGTCAGGACGCGCTACTGACGAAACTGCGGGGTTCATGCGTGGGCACCGGCCAGCGCCAGTGCGCAGCCGACCCATCGCCCCCGCTCAAAGGCAATTTTTTTTTAGCTGGGCGGTCCACGCGTCCAAGTTGACGGCCCAGGCATCGATTCTTCGGGCAGCTAGGCCGTCCCGGGACTGATCCAGGCCAAGCAGATCGCAACCCGGTCAAATTGGAGAGAAGTCACACGCAGCCCTGAAGCTTCGTGCGACTTCGAATACAGCGGTCCCGATCTGACTTAAGGTGGACCTAGATCGGATCTTCGCTGCACGGGTCGCAAACGAATGCGTAGGCCCCAGAATAAGTGGCTTTGACTTTGAAGCCACCGCCTGCGGCCGGAACTGCGGGACCAAAACTCCAGTTTCCGTCCAGGGTGACGATTCCGGAATTGCAAGTGACCCCGTCCGGACATACCGAGCACTTCGCATCGGTCGCGTCCCACAAGTCCAGCTCGGCCTTGGATTTGGCGCTCGCTTGAGCTTGTGCCGGACCGGCCCCAAAGCCAACCGCGGTAACGGTATTGAAGAACCCTGCGGAGCTCCCGCACTCGACAATGGCCGTAATCGCGGCCGCGCTCGGGAATTGATCCATGCCGACAGGTCCCGAACGCACCAATCCCGGCTCGTTGGCACTCACCTTGGCCAAGAAGCCGTCGATGAGCTGACGTTCGAGTTCGGAGGGTTGACCCGTTGCCAATTGGGCCTGCGTGGCGTTGGGCGTGGCTGTGGGAACCGACTCGACGGTGGAGGGCCGAACTACCAACATGCCCAAGGATGCAAGGGCTGCTAGACAAGTAAATACTCTCATGTTCAGGTGATCCTTTGATCTTGAAAAACTGGAGCAACCTCACAATCGAGGTCGATGGCCAAGATTCCCCGTGTGGCTCGCGTATCGATTCAAGAAAATCGGCGCAAGTTTGCTGTACGGCGACAGCGAGCACGGGCCAGGCGCTGGCCTCGTTGCTGTATGGCGGCTCGGCCCGGATAGGATGCGCAAACCATGGAACAACCGCTCTTGGCAGCCTTCGCTGCGACTGCCGTCGTGCTCCCCCACCAATCACCTGAGGCGGCGCGCGCTGCGCATGTGATCGTGGACGGTCAGGCGCAGATCGTCGAGGCCTTCAAGCAGCGCGAGGAGTGGATCCAGCAGCACCTGTGGGTCGAAACCTCATTTGATTCGGACGGCGACGGCCGCATGGATCGCATGCACGTCGATGTGACCAGGCCCAAGCAGACCGAGAGCGAGGGCTTGAAAGTGCCCGTGATCTACGAGACGTCGCCGTATTTCGCCGGCACCGGCCCTGACGACAAGTCCTTCTTTTGGAATCCCGAGCAGGAACTTGGCGGGCCGCCCAAACCGCGTCCGACCATGGCTCACGTCAAGCGCCCGGCTGAACCAGGCATGATCGCGCGCAGCGAGACGCGAACCTGGGTGCCGCGCGGCTTCGCGGTGGTGCACTCCTCGTCGCCGGGCACGGGTTGGTCGGACGGCTGCCCGACCGTCGGCGGCGACAACGAGTCGCTGGCGCCCAAGGCCGTGATCGATTGGCTGTGCGGACGCGCCAAGGGCTGGACCGCAGCGCAAGGCGGCGAACCGGTCGTCGCGCATTGGTCGACGGGCAAGGTCGGCATGATCGGCACTTCCTACAACGGCACGCTGCCGCTGGCGGCTGCGACGACGGGCGTCGAAGGGCTCGAAGCCATCGTGCCCATAGCGCCCAACACGTCCTACTACCACTACTACCGCTCGCACGGACTCGTGCGTCATCCGGGTGGCTACATCGGCGAGGACGTCGACGTGCTCTACGACTTCATCCACAGCGGCGACCCGGCGCGCGACACGTGGTGCGACCAGACCGTGCGCGAGAAAGAGATGCTGGCGCGGATGGACCGCGTCACCGGTGACTGGAACGAATTCTGGGCTGAGCGCGACTATCTGCTCGACCTGGGGCCGATGAAGGCCGCTTGCCTGATGGCGCACGGCTTCAACGATTGGAACGTGATGCCCGAGCACAGCGCGCGCATCTATCTGGCATTGCGTGAGAAGGGCGTGCCGAGCATGGCCTACTACCATCAAGGCGGTCACGGCGGACCGCCGCCGCCGGAACTGGTCAACAAGTGGTTCACCAAGTACCTGCTCGGCGTCGACAACGGAATCGACAAGGGCCCGCGCGCCTGGATCGTGCGCGAGGGCGCGAAGTGGGATGCTCCAACTGCCTACGAAGATTGGCCCAACCCCGCGGCCCAAAACGTCGTGCTGCATCCTCTGCCGGGAGGCGCGCGCATGGGCGAACTCGCATTCGCGGGCGTGGCACAGACGATTGTAGAAACACTGGTCGATGACGTGAGCGTGGATGGCGCCACGCTGGCCAAGGCCGCCGAGTCACCCGCGCGTCTCTTGTACGCGACGCCGGTGCTGACGCAACCGGTGCATCTATCGGGTCTGGCGCGCGCAACCGTGACGCTGAGCTGCGACAAGCCGGCCACCAACCTATCCGTGTGGCTGGTGGCACTCCCTTGGACCGAAGAAGGCCGCATCGGCGAAAATGTGATCACGCGCGGCTGGGCCGACCCGCAGAACCGCAACTCGATCGAAAAGAGCGAACCGCTCGAGCCCGGCAAGCCGGTCACGGTCAGTTTCGATCTGCAGCCCGACGACCAGGTCGTTCCCGCGGGCAAACGCCTCGCCTGGATGGTTTTCGCCAGCGACCGCGAGTTCACGCTTTGGCCGGCGCCGGGCACGAGATTGTCGGTCGATCTATCCGGCACGCTGCTGGAGCTGCCGATCGTCGGCGGCAAAGCTGCTTTGGAATCCGCCATTCGACCCACCGGCCCGCCGGCGACGAAGTGACGCCAAGAGCGACATCGCTCGCTCGAACCCGCTCTAGCTCCCGTGCACTTTGACCGGGAACGTGGCGTTCTCGTTCATCTCGCGCTCGAGAATTTCCTGTGCGGCCGCGACGACCTCCGGTCGCTGTGCGGCGAGGTCGCTTGTTTCGCCGGGATCTTGCACTAGGTCATACACCTCCCACGCTTTGACTAGCTCGGGTCGATGCAGATTCGTGCGCACGGCCTTCATGGGCCCCATCCGCACGGCGACCTGGCCGCCGTACTCGGGGAACACCCAAACCATGGGATTGCGGAGCGCCTGTTCTCCCCGGCCCGTCAGCGTCGGCAAGAGGTTCACTCCATCGAGCCCAGATGGAAGTTCCGCTCCGGTCGCCGCGCACAGCGTGGGGAATTGATCCGGAAAATAGGTGGGAAAATCGCTGCTGCTGCCTGCCGGAATGTGCTTGGGCCAGCGGACGATCAATGGCACGCGCAGGCCGCCTTCGTGCACGCTGCCCTTGAATCCGCGCAACCCGCCAGTGCTCTGAAAGAACTTCGTGTCCGCGCCTCCCGTTCCAAACTCGGGGTCGCCGGGATGGCCATGGGTAGCTCCGTTGTCGCTGGTCAGGATCACGATCGTGTTGCCGGTCAGTCCGAGCTCGTCCAGCGTGTTCAGAATCCTTCCGACATGCTCGTCAAGACTCGTGATCAAGGCCGCGTATCCCGCTCGCGGACGCGGGTGAGGCGTGTAGCCGCATTGGCCGCGGTAGGGACGCGTGTCCCACTCCTGTGGATAGGTCTCGACGATGCGCCGCGGCGGGTGCAGCGCGACATGCGGTTCGATGAACGGCAGATACAAGAAAAATGGCCGATCCTTGTGCTCGTTTAGGAACGCGACGGCGGCCTCCAGCATCAGATCGGGCGCATAGTGCTCGCCCTCCCAGTCCTCGTAGCGCACGTCCCCTTCGGGCTGCTTCTTGGATCCTGGAATCGGCGCTTCCTGCAGCGGAACGCGCTCCGTGTTGCGCCACAGGTGCGGCGGATAGTAGCTGTGGGCGACCGCTTGGCAGTTGTAGCCGAAGAACTGGTCGATGCCCTGCAAGTGCGGCGCTCCACTGGTTCCTACCGGGCCTAGCCCCCACTTCCCCATCGCGCCAGTTACATAGCCTGCTTCCTTCAGCGTGCCCGGCAGCGTCCGCGTCCCGGCCGCGAGCGGATGCTGTCCTTCCGCGGGCTGTCCCCGCTCGTCCGTGAACTGCATGTTGCCGCGGATTTGCGCATGCCCAAGGTGGAGCCCCGTCAGCAGCACACAGCGCGAAGGAGCGCACACGGGAGCTCCGGAGTACGCCTGTGTGAAGCGCATGCCCTGGCTCGCGAGCCGGTCCATGTGCGGGGTGCGAATCTTGGTTTGGCCGTAGCACCCCAATTCTCCCCAGCCCAGATCGTCAGCCAAAAGGAACACGATATTGGGACGATCGAGGCGCTCTTGTTCCTGAGCCCGCGCGGGTGGCAAGGACGAGAGCGTCAAGACCAGCACACAGGCGGCGGCAAGCAGGCGATTCATGTGGCATCCGGGCGAAACGCGAACGAGGCCAGTGGGGACCGTCCCAAGCCGCCAGGGATCAGCAGCATACGTTTCCTCTGCTCGCGGCCGCAACTTGCCTCTCTCACCCCAATGCCACTAGATTTCGCCGCCATGCTCCCCCTTCTGTTGTGCCTTACCACCACTCTCCAACAGCCAACTCCCCCGGCGCGCCCTGTGCCGCTGCACTCAGGGCGCGAAGTCAGCTTCGAGTTCCACTTCACTTACAGCGAGGACCACGAAAAGGCCATCAGCCCAGAAGCGAGCATGAACTTTAGTTCTCGTCGCAAGGGGGTCGTGCACGCCACGCTGCAGCGCTACGAGGCCTACGCCGGCATCGACTCCTTCAAGTATGAAGGTCCGGGCAGCGGGCTGATATCCATCGATGACCAGATCGTATGGCGCTCGGGCGGCGGAGACGTGACGCAGCGCGAACACGGTTCGGGCGTGCCGGTCGAAATGATCGTGACCTTGCACCTCGACACGCCCCGCAACGTGTACTCGTTCGCGATCGAATGCGCGACCAAGACCGACGTCGTGAACACTGGTCCCTCGACCACGACTACCCAAGCGAACACTGCGGGAGTGGCGTGGAGTTCGCCCGAGTTCCCGCTTGCGCCAGGCCGGGCGAGTATCTCCGACGGCCGGACATTTCAACTGGAAGCTGGCGACGGCGGGCTGGGCAACAACGTCGTGCCCTTGGGTCGCGTGATGAAGATGACCGATGGCAAGGAACTCGAAGCGGTGCGCGCGGATTGGCTGATCGACCGTCCGGGTCCCAGGCCGGAGGTCGAGCTCACCTTCGAGGTCGAAGACTACGACCGTTGGCTACCGCGCGGCCCCAAGGCCACCTCCGAAGAACCCGGCAACACGGCTCTCGTCGTGGCGACACTGGCGCGCAAGGATGGTCAGCCGCTCGAGCGCGGAGCATTGTTCGTGACCTTCGAGCTCACCAAGAGTTCCGCCGAGCCGGGTGTGTGCTTGAACGTCCCCCCGGCCGGCACCAGCCAAGCATCCAACGCAGCCGACCTGGGCTTTGTCGGCGGCGCCGACGCGTCGCCGCAGGGCCCAGGCGCGAGCCGCGCGCAAACCGCCTTCGGCAATTGGTCGCGCGCGACGGCCTCGGTCGGCGCCTTCGACTGGGGCGCCTATGGCGAGCTGGAAGTGCGCGCCTATGTGCCGCACCTGGGCGAAGTGCGCGGGCGCCACCGACCGAATGGCGAGCTGTCCGCGCGCCTGCCCAAACGCGCACCGGACTCGTTCGTCGGCGACGCGTGGAAGGAAAGCCACGGTGTCGCCGGCGTTCCAGACGATTCCGACCAAGAGCGCACCGACGGCAACGGCCACGACGGCGACGGCTACACCCTGTACGAGGAGTATCGTGGGATCGTCGCGCTCGGCCATCACTCGCGCGATCGCTCCCAGAGTGCCTTGTTGCCGCGCACGAAGGACTTGGTAGTGCTGCTCGGCGAACAGCCGCGTAGCGCGGGTGGTGTGACATACTTGCCACTGAGCGCGAGCGATCGTGCGCACCTCGAAGGTGGTTACGACATGTTCGAGTCGGCCACGCTTGGCGCGCGCATCGTCGCCATAAAGGAGCGCGAATCCCATCCGACACGCGAAGTCAATCACAACAGCAAGAGCCACAAGCGCGGCGAACAGTTCGGTGTGCTGCTGCTCAGCGCGCCTGGAAACACGGGCGGCAGTCCGGGCGCAGTCCTCGACGTGGGCGGCGCCTTCCCGCTCGAACGTCACCCGAAATCACCGCGCACGACGGACTGGGTCGCCTTCGACTTCGGCGGTCTGAGCACCAACTACCAAGCCCAGCGCAGCGCCATGGAAGCGGCCGGTCTGACGCTGCCGTACACGCTCCAAAACGAGATCTCGAACACGGTGGCGCACGAACTCGCGCACAGTTGCGGAGTCAACCACCACGGCGACAACGAAACCCAAGGTCCTACGCGCCAGCCCAAGACGTTGCCGGCGGGGAAATACAAAGTCTTCGACTCGTTTGGGAATGCGCTCGCCGATGCCGACATACCGGACGTGCTGCGCGGCTCGATCGCCCCGGACTTCAGCCGTTCGAGCGGAGACTTGCACTGCATCATGGCCTACAACAACGCCTACGCGTGGCGCCTTACGCGCGGCGATGGCTACATTTGGCGCGCGGTCTTGCCGGGCCCATTGGGCACGAGCTTGTGCATAGGCAAGGATGGCGATCCGCCCAACGCCCTATTTGGACCGGCCGCGGCCGGCGGCGGCGCGTGTCGCGGCAAGGTGAAGCTGCGCTGCTACGACTAGCACCGGAGCTTGTTGCGCGGTGACTAGTGCAGCGCGTAGAAGACCCCGTCCATGCTGCCCACATAGACGACACCCTGGTCCACAACCGGCGATGCCATGATGGCGCCTATCTGGGTGAAGCGGTAGAAGTCGATGTACATGTCCTGGAAGTCGTGAAAAATAGGCACGAATGCATCCTGGTTGAGACGGCCGCTGGGATCCAAGAAATTGCCGCTGTTTTGCTTCGAGAGCGGCGTCTGGAACTCCCACTGCAAGTCGCCGGTCCGCGCGTCGACCGCGTATAGCTTGCCGTTGTGGCAGCCGAAGTAGGCGCTGCCTCCCGCCAGGGCTGCGGAGGAAAACACGTAGGCCTTCGCGTCGAAGTTGAATTTCAGCTTTCCGGTCTTGGCGTCGAGTGCCAGGAACCTGGAACTATCCGAAGTGCCCACATAGACAGTGCCTTCGTACACTGCCGGCGTTCCAATCACCCAGGACTTGCTCGTTGGATAGTCCCATTTCTTGACACCGGTGCCGGCTTCGATCGCGTAGACGTGCGCATCCCGGGATCCGACGTAGACAACGCCGTCGACCACCGCGGGCGAGGACTGAAATCCGACTTGATTGTGAATCGCCGGATCCTGGCCACCTTGGAAGACCCACTTCCGGCTGCCCGTGTCGGCATCGATGGCGTACAAGCGTCCATCCCAGCTGCCGATGTAGACGGTTCCATCCACCACCGCAGGCGAGGAATGCACTACGTCGCCCGTGGAGAATTTCCACTGCAGCACGCCGGAATCGGCGTCGACTGCATACACCCCGCCATCGCCGCTGCCGAAATACGCTCGCCCTTCGGCGACCGCAGGCGACGAAACGAAAACATCCCAGGCATCCGGGATCGTTTGCGCGGCGGGCGGATAGCCATGCAGGTTCTTGGCCTCGAATTTCTTGTCGTAGTCCGCGACGAAGACCCAATTGGGCTTGCCGCTGACTAGATCGAGCGAAGCCAGTCCGCCCACGGACGATACGAAGTACAGCGCCTTGTCCGTCACCGCGGGCGAGGACGCAATCGCGCGGCTGGACTTGAACTGCCACTTCTCCGCGCCGGTCTGTTGGTCGAGCGCGTACAGATAACCGGCGTAGTCCGCGACGTATACCAGCCCGCCGGCGATCGCAGCAGAGCTCACGATCGGGCCTTGAGCCTTGAAGCTCCATTGCACGCCGCCGAAGCGGACTGGGCCGCTGGCCTGATACGAGCCGGTGCGCGCACTGTTCCCGTGAAAGGTCGATTGCGACAACGCATAGGGCGCTAGCCCTGCGACGATGGAGATGATTGCCAATGTTCGCATGCACGAGATTCTAGGCGGCGAAGTACCCGGCAGCGCCCAAGTCTTCGCGAACTGCAGCGGTGAATCTCGCGTAAGGCCGACGCAGCGGAACGCAAACGATCGCCCATGTATGCACTGTGCAAGCTCGATCGATGCGGTAGCGATACCACTCCGGTCGACCTGGACTGCCCGGTAAGAGGATTGTCTCGATTCGTTCCGCGACCTCACCCGCGGGGTGCGAGTCAGCGCTTCCAGCCGAAGTCTTTCGGGTCGTAGCGCACTTTCTTTTGCGGAAATTTGGCCAGCAGAGCTTCGGCGCGTTCGGTGAGGGTGTCCACTTTCTGGTCGAGGTCTCCGGGGTCGTATTCCACGATCTCGTGCGGAATCACGCCGATACCTTCGAGACCCTGACCGCCGTTGTAACGCGCGCGATTGGAGTGCGTGGAGACGTACAGCCGGAACAGCCCGGATGGAAGGTCGATCGTCGTCTTCTGCGAGGACATGCCGGCCGTTGCGCTCTCGCCGATCACATAGCCGCGGCCGTCGTCCTTGAAGAAACCCGCGGCCGTTTCCCCAGCCGAGCGCGTATTGCCGTCGATGATGGCGACGATCGGGCCGCCGTAAGGATTGGGGCCGGCGCTCTTGATCTCGGGTCCGGGGCGGTACACCTGCTCCTTGGGTACGAAACGCCCCATGTACGCGTCGTGGTCGAAGGCGCCGCCGCCATTGGCACGAAAATCGAGAATCAATCCCTTGGCCGATCCAACCTCGGCCAGCGCGAGGTCTAGGTCCTCAGGCAGCGTGGCGGGACATCGACGTAGGTGGATGTAGCCCCAGCCCTTCTGTGTGAAACCGAAGTTGAGATCGTCCTCGCCCGCGCGCACCGGCTTGAGTTCTTTGGGGAAAAACGCCGGACCCCAGGGCGCGGTCGAGGCCTTTTCGAAGGTCAAACTACGCTCACTGGCCTTGCCCTTGCCTTTCTTGACCGAAAGCTTGTGGGTCGAACCCTTGTATTCCTCCAGGCCCCAGTGGGTGGTGAAAAAAAAGGCATGCTGCTGGGTCGAGAAGCTATTGCGATCGCAGACTTCCTTCAAACGCGCATCGAACCAGCGTTCGATCGGTACGCCGTCGACCTCGACCACTTCCATGCCCGGTTGCAAACCGGCGCGCTCGGCGTTGTTCCAAACGTTTTTCACATAGAACTTCCCGCCGCTCTTGCACCAGAACATCCCCGCGCCGGTCTTCTCGCCGCGCGGGTCCTCAGGCCACTGCACGTGCTCGCCCTTGGGCCCGGGCTGCACCTGGGCATGCCCGTCTTCCAGGCGTGCGATCAGCCGCGTGAGCAAAACCCAGTGCTCGCCGTCGTTTCTCACACCCGCCGCGTCGGCTAGGAGCGGCTCGGCCACCTTGCGCCAATCGATCTTTTTCGCCGTGATCAGTTGGCCGCATTGCTTCTCGATTTGCTCGATCGCGACGCGGACGTCGGCGGTGTAGTCGGCCTGAGTAGGAATACAAAGGGCAAGTGCGAGGAGGCTAAGCATGGGGTCATTGTGGGCTATTGCCCGCCGGCAAGTAAGACTTCACCCAAGGGGTTCCCACGTACGAATCTTGCCGCACCAAGGACACGTGGTCCGCGGCCCCCCCGCTTAGAATGCCAGGGCCATGTCCGCCCAACAGCGCCGCAGCACGCGTCCTTTGCTCGCGTTCGCCGCGTTGTCGATCTCAATTGCGACGGGATTGGGCCTACTCGCGCTGCGCGATTTCGGCGGCAAGTCTCAAAGCGCTACGCCGGTAGGCCTGGCTCAAGGCGACGCGGAAGTTCAGACCAGTGTGTTGCCGCCGCTCGGTGAAGCAGCGCCGATCGTGACGAACGTCGTATCGGCCGCAGAATCCTCCGCTGCGACAAACCGGATCGCCAGCGCCGGGCCCCTGGTGTCCGTCCAACCAGGCGACAGTCCTGTTGCGCACACGCTGTTCCTATCCCTGCGCTTGCCGGACGGAACGGTGCCACAAGGGTTCCAAGGAACACTGCAACTGACCAACGACGCGGGAGAGGTCCGAGTGGCCGAACTGGGCGACATGAGCTTCGTCGAACTCACGGGCATGAGCGCCAGCCTGTGGCGCAGCACTTTGAAAAGTGAGGGGTATGTGGATCATGGGCAGGAATTCGACATGTCGAGTTATGGGGAAGCGTCGCCTTCAGGCAACGTCGAGTCCGTGCGACTTGCCGCCACCTACTTCGTGTGGCCGAGCGACTGGGTGCGCGTTCGCGCAGCGTCGCGCAGTGGAGGCAGTCTCGAAGATTTGGCGCGAACCTTGAACGGCGCGCCCGTGGAGCATGCTTTCGCGGACAAGTTGGCCGCGGCTTTCGGAGTGCGCTTTGCGTTGGACCAGCCCCCCACACCAGCGGCCGACATCAAGAGCGACCCGACCTTGGCTGTTTTCAAACCCAAGTCTCCTGGTGAGACTGCGGGTCGGAAAGACACCTGGATCGGAAGCGTGGTTCGCTCGCGATCCGGCCCCATGTGGCTCGGCCTCACGTTCGAGGGCGCTGTGGCCATGTGGCAGGTGCTGGGTGAACACCAGTCCGAGCTGTTGTTCGAGGTCGACGCGTTCGATTTGTCGCGCAACGTCGGGTCTGTGCTTGTTCGCCTGGTCCAAAGGGACTCGGGAACCCCGTTGGAAAGCGCGCAGGTTGGTTTGATGCCGGTAGAAGCGGGGCTGTTACCCGGAGCGAGCCTTATGCCACCGGCCGGGACGGGCGGGGAGTACTCGTTCGCCTCCGTCAAGGCCGGCTGGCACGAATTGAAAGTCGTCGCCCCCGCAGTCGAGTTCGCGTTGCCCGTGCTCGTTCGCGCCGGAGCCTGCACGGACCTCGGAACGATTGCGATTGGACCCAGGCAAGCAACAATCGAATTCACCGTCGTCGACGAAACCGGTCGCCCCGTGGATGCCATGGTCAAGGTCCTTCCGTACCAGACCGGCGAGGACATCCGCGACCTTCAACCACCTTCTTCTAGACTATGGATTCCTGCTCCCAGTGCGACTGCGGACGCGGGCCAGCGCATGGGGACGTCTCTATTCGTCTCCGGGGACCAGCGCGTGCACCGGATGCCAATGCCGCTGGTCAAGTGCGTGGTGTTGGTCACCGCGAGCGCCGGCAACGACATACGTGCGTCGGAGTTGTCGAGCACGAAAGACCCCATGGAAATCGTGCGGATTCGAATCCATTTGTTCCAAGCCGGAGGAGGCCGAGGTGAATTCTTGCTGGATCCCGACCATCCGCCGCCTTCGCCCTGGGTGTTGCAGGTGCGCATGCCTAGGGCGGTGACGATCCACAACCCGGCTCAGTACGTAGGGCGGATCTGCGTGCTCGATGCCTCGGACATGATCGTATTCTCAGCGCGCGCGTCGGCCCAGACCGGCTCCTCTGTCTGCAGCCTGCTTCCAGGAGCATATCGGTGCCGTTTGGTCGGTGACGATGGCGCCACGGTTCGAGAGAGCACTTTTCAGGTCGCAGGCGAAGGCCTCGAGATCGATCTGTGAGTGCAGCCGGCGCTCGGGAATGCGCAGCGGAACGCGGCCCTTGCCCCCTAGCTCGTTGGCTCCTGGCCGCGCTGTTTCTGGGAGCCACGGTCTTCGCTGGCCGCACGCTGCTCGAGCTATGGCGGCAGCGCGAATACGCCCAAGAGCTGCTCGGGCCAGGCTTTCCGTGGCACGCGGCTGGAACTGGCGCAGCCACCGCGCTGTGCGCCGCCTGGGTGCTGCGCGCGCTGCGCTCGCGTGTCCCGACGTTCGACGCGCGGACCTATCTGGGGCTAGCCCTCGTGGTCGGCACAGCAACGTGGTTTCATCAGCTCGCGTTCTTTCAGCCGTTTGCGCTCTTGACCTGGTCGACGGCCATCTCGCACGGGTGCCTCCTGTTCGGCCTGCTCTTGTGGCTGCTACCGACCGCGAAGGCTCACCTGGCGCCTCGATGGCGCAGGATCGGCGGGCGCACGCTCGTTTCCTTGGCGGTTGTTCCGCTTCTGCTCGAAGGCAGCCTGCGATTGGCGGGCCGCGTGCTGGACTTGCCGCTCACGGATCGCCACCACATGGGCGCTGCGGAACGGGTCGAACGTCACCGACGTCCCCGCCAACCTGTTCTAGGCTTTGCATGCGACGCGCGCGGGCACTTCGACGTCGATCCCCGCCAGGAACCGAGGCTTGGGCCCTTGGTAGTCGCAATCGGCGATTCCTTCAGCCAAGGCTGCGTGCCACATGCATGGCACTTCACCACTGTGGCCGAGGCGCACCTCGACCAGGTGTCGATCTACAACATGGGCCTGGCCGCGATCGGTCCTCGCGAGTACTTGTACTTGCTGGAAACAGAGGCTCTGGCGCCCAAGCCCGATTTGATCCTCGTCAACCTCTTCGTAGGAAACGACGTGGCTTTGCCGAGGCGGAAGTCGGGATTGCCGCGCATCCTCAGCAATTGGTTCGAGCGCGAGGACTTGTTGATCTACAGCTTGCCCGCAAGGCTCGCGCGCCTGCGACGAGCCCACCGGGCCGGAAGTGTGGAGCTGGGAGAAGTGCCGGGCCAGAGGCAACTCGTCGGCTCGAAGCCGCGCACGCAAGACGAAATTCGCGCGCTCTTGCCATGGATCGACGATCCGATGGCCGAGCCACCCGGATCGGACGAGCGGACCTTCGTCGACATCGAGCACGGTCGCATGCTGATGGCCTGTCGGCCCGCGCACGCCGACTTCAGCGCCCTGTTCGAAACTCTGGAAGCGATCCAAGACAAAGCGGGGCCCATTCCAGTCGGCATCGTGTTGATCCCCGATGAGTTCCAAGTGGAAGATCCCCTGTGGGAGGAACTGGCCGGGCGAGTGACCGAACCCCTGGAACGCTTTCTCCCCCAGCGCGTGGTTCTCAACTGGCTCTCCGAGCGCGGGATTCCCGCGCTCGATCTGCTTGGCCCCTTGCGGGCGGTCGAACCGCTCCCCGACGGGCGCCGCCACGTCTACCACCTGCGCGACACACACTTCAACGCGCGCGGCAATCGCGTGGCCGGCCAAGCCTTGGCTGCATTCGTTCAGACGCTGCTGGAAGCGCAGCGCCGCACTACTCGGACTCCAGAATCCGCGGAACTTGGCGGCGGGCGCTAGGCGAAACCGGTCCCCTAGCTGGGCTTGGAACCAGGCTTGCTTTCGCCCTTGCCCCCAACGTCCTTGGCGCTCGGGTCCTTGCCGGCGCCCTCGAGCGTGCCCAAGTACTCGGGCATCTGCACGCCACCGATCGAACGCATCACGTCCATCAACGGCGGAACGGATTTCGAGAGGCTCGAAAGGAATCCACTGGCGCCGCCGGAACCGTCGGTCTTGCCCGAGTCCCAGACCGTGATCTTGTCGAACTTGATGTTCGAAATCGCCTTGGCCGAAGTTTCGGCCAAGTGATCCAGGTGTTCGAGCATGAGCAACTGGAAGGCTTTCTCCGAGCCACCGCAACCGTCGACGATGCGCCGCAAGCCTTCGCCCTTCTTGGCCAGGATCTCGAATTCGCCGCGCGCCTGCGCTTCCAGTTTGGCGTAGATGGCCTTGGCTTCGCCTTCCGCGCTCAGCACGGTCGCCGCGGCGCGCGCGGCCGCTTCGATCTTCAGCTTCTCGGCTTCGGCTTCGGCGTCGACGACGGTGCGCGCCTTGGCCGCGCGCGCGGGAGCTTCGATGGCGGCGCGCTGTTCGGCCTCGACCTTCTTGGCCTGGGCTTCCGCAGCTAGCGCCTGAGCGCGGTATTGCGCGGCGAGCACTGCCGCCTCGGCTTCGCGTTGTTTGGTTTCGCCCAAGGCATAGGCTTCGGCCTGGCGCAGCTTGAGTTGGGCCTCGGAGTCGACGATCTTGGCCTTGGATTCGTTTTCTCCCGTGACCGCCAGGGCGTTGGCCTTGGCCACTTCGATGCGCATGTGGCGCTCGGATTCCTTGATCTGCGTGTCGCGCTCGTACATGGCGCGCTGCTCGCCGATGGAACGCTCCTTGGCCAATTCCGCGACGCGCACGGACATTTCGCGCTCGGCGTCCTTGACACCGATTTCCTTGATCTTGGTCGCTTGCGAAACTTCGATCTCGCGGTCCCGGTCTGCCGCGGCCACGCCGATGGACCCCAGCTTGACTTGTTGGGCGACGTCGATTTCCGCCTGTTGGATGGCTTCGCTGGCGGCCTTGCGTCCCAGCGCCTCGATGTAGCCCGACTCGTCCGTGATGTCGGTGATGTTGACGTTGATCAGCACCAAGCCGATTTTCTCGAGTTCGGGCTCCAGGCTGTGCTGGATGTTCTTGAGGAAGATGTCGCGGTCCTTGTTGATGGCCTCGATAGGCATGGAGGCGATCACTTGGCGCAATTGGCCGAAGATGATGTCGAGCGCTTGCCCCTTGATGTCTTCGGTCGCCAGCCCCAGCAAGCGGATGGCGGCGTTTTGCATCGTGGTCGGATCGGTGCCGATGGCCACGGTGAAAAACGAGGGTACGTTGACCCGAATGTTCTCCGAGGAAAGCGCGCCTTTCAGCGGTACTTCGATCTGGATCGGCTCCAAGTCCAAGTAGTCGTAGGACTGGATCATGGGCCACACGAAGGCGCCGCCGCCGTGCAAGCAGCGCGAGGTCTGTCCCTTCTGCACCTTGCCGAAGATGACCAAGATCTTGTTGGAGGGACAGCGCTTGTAGCGCGTCATCAGCATCAGCCCCAGGCTGAGCGCAAACAGAATGACCGCGACGACGCCGACCAAAATCCAAAAGCTGGTGCCTTCGAGGGACTTGGGGAACGCGCCGCCTTGGAACAGGATGCTGAAAGAAATCATGGGAGGTGTTTCGCTCGAATGGCGCGCCCAGGGCGGACGCGAATGCGTGATGCCGGTCTTATAGAGGTTCCACTTCCACCGTGTCGCCCGCATGGACGGCGACGACGCGGCACAGGGCTCCCGTTTCGAGCCGGCGGCCGCGGGTGATGGCCAGGATTTGAATCGTTCGACCTTGGATGGGCAGCGTCACCCGGCCGACGCCGGATCGCTCGGCCGGAATGGTCAAGTACACCTTGCCCTCGACGCCCAGCGCGTTCTTGAGGTCTACGTTTCCGGAAGAGCGCAAGCGGTGTAGTTGCGCCAGGGCCAAAGCCAT